>JBQCEJ010000071.1:0-20947 GCA_051960355.1 Verrucomicrobiota bacterium
CTCCTCGTAGATTGAAGGTCCATTGATGACTGCATTCAGCTCCTGCGCCAACTGGACTTTCAGGCGGTCGAGACTTTCCCCGCTTGCAGTAGGAGCGGCCAGAATCTGGCGGGTTTCGGCGGAAAACTGATCGTAGAGGAACACCGATACCGGATCGACGCGTTGCTCGATTCGCTGGGCCAGGGCGGGGGCGTCCTTAAAACTGTCGGGCTTGAACGTGGTGTCGCTGAAGTGACCGGCCAGTCCCAGCACGAGCAGCGGCGCAATCACCGCGCCCAGCGCGCCGCCCACCGAATACAATCCAACAGCGATGCCGCGATCCTTGGCGGGAAACCATTCCGAAACGACTTTCGGTGACGCCGTGTAGCCGCCCGCTTCACCCAGCCCGAGCATGAATCGGAATATTCCGAGACTGCCAATGCCACGCGCCAGGCCGGTCAGCGCATTCGAAATGGACCACCAGCCCACGAACAAACCAAAGGAGATGCGCGGACCAAGCACGTCCACCACCCAGCCCGAGCACAAGTAGGCGATCGTGTAGGCAACCATAAAAAAGCTCATCACGTGAGCGTATTGCTGATCGCTGATGTCGAGATCGCGCTGGATGCTGGGCGCGAGCACGGAGACCGTGTTGCGGTCCAGATAGTTCAAGATGGACGCCAGCAAGAGCAGCCCGGCAATCCACCAGCGAAATCCGCGAATTTTCATGATCTCAATTTTCTTCGAATCATTGGTTACACCCAGGCGAGCTGCCCCGGAATGAGCAGATGGGCGGGGCGGTCACCCGACATGGACGTCCTGAACCTTTTATCGGCCGGCCTTTGCGCCCGCCCGCGAAGGCATCCGATGAGCAACGGAGTAAAGTGAACCGAGCATAACCGGCATGCCTGAATTTCCCGACGCAGCTCGCCTATGGATGCCGCTCTCTGAAGCGCCGCCAGCGAGGTTCTGGACGCACGAAACCACAATCGCCTGCTACTTGGGAAGCACGAGAACCTGCATTGAGTTGGGATCCAGAGAAAAGCGCTTGTCAGCCGGGGGCTCGGGCACCTTCTGGATGATACCCGCTCCCACCAGTTCCTCCAAGGACGCAGGAAACCGACCGGTTTTTTCCGCATATTGAGCCGCCGCCGCGGTGAGCGGCATGTGAATCATCGCACCTGCGGGAGCATTGGGCAGATACTTCTGTGCATCCACCAGCTCGGGGACTGGCTGAGTCGCCGTGGGGGAATCTTTACCGGCATGCCCACAACCGGAAAGGAAACTGAGGAAACAGACACCGACAAGTGTCGAGAAAAGGAGGGGGATAAGAGGTCGCATCGTCTTCATTCGAGGGTGTAGGGCAGCGTTGTTGGCAT
Source organism: Verrucomicrobiota bacterium (assembly GCA_051960355.1). Classification (GTDB taxonomy): domain Bacteria; phylum Verrucomicrobiota; class Verrucomicrobiia; order Limisphaerales; family DASXHY01; genus DASXHY01. Next base: position 1,359 of record JBQCEJ010000071.1, read on the forward strand.
CGTCCAATCGCCATATTGACCGTTGGCCAGCATCAGCCCGAAGTCCTTGCTCGTGATCTTCTGCAGCTTCTTATATTCCACGTGGCCGTCACCATAGACCAAGTTGCCCCCCATCTCATGCACGACGGAATAGCGGTGCTTTTGGCCATAGGGTGGAGGCGGGAGTTCGGTCAGGTCGTTGAAGAAACCGCTGTAGAGATCAGACGCGGCGTTAATCTTGTAAGGCCGCAGCGTGGCAAAAACCATTTCGTAAAAGAACTCCTGCATGTAGGCGGTGCTTGATAAATGCCGGATCGCAGAGGATTTCTTGTTCAACACCACCTGGTTGCCGAGGTAGCTAGTCGTTGCTGCTGCCGCTCCAGATGGTTTGACAGATGGGCACCGGAAGGATGGCGTATTTGAACCCAGATAGGGAACCATCGCGTTCAGAAAGTTGGGCTGGGCGGTCGGTCCGAGGAACGGCATTATGGTTGACTGCCCATACGTATTTTGCTGGGGCATCTGGTCGTCGTTGTCCACTACGTAGAGCGTCATGGCGAGTCCAAACTGCTTCATGTTGTTGGCGCAACTAATGCGTTTGGCCTTCTCTTTGGCTTTTGCGAGAGCCGGCAGAAGCATGGCTGCCAGGATGGCGATGATGGCAATCACCACCAACAGCTCGATCAAGGTGAAGGCCTGACGGGGACGAAGAGGTGAGCGACGAACGCCCGAAATTTGCGGTGTTGATGAGTTCATGTTCGATAATGCGTCAGTTCTTGTTGCACGCCGCCGGACGCAAGCGGGGTTCGGCGCTAACAAATGCTTGATTGAAACCAGACTAACACAAAGGAAACCCGTGGAGCAAATGATGCTGCGGCAATCATCTTCGAATTTGCGCCACGCGCGCCCGATCCCCTTCATCCCAGGGCATTTGCGGAGGACTGAACAGCGTCGCGGAATACCCGCACGTAATCACAAAGCGCCTCCCGCGGCAGCGCACGTTCATCCGCCTGCCGGGTCCGCCCATGTGCGAGGCGATGGAGGTGCCCCACAGACAAAGCCGTCCTGCCCCTTGCGTGGACAGGACGGCATGTAAACCAACCCAAATCGGCACCCTTATCTCTTGATGCGGTAATACTCCTCGTTGGAGGACGTCGTTGTGGTCGTTGCCCTGAAGTTGGGCGCTGAGGGATTGCCTGAAATAATCGCACCTCCATCAGCCCCATACACACCATTTACCGTGGTGGCCTTCTCGAGAGTGAAGTTGCCAGGCACGTCGCTTGAGCCGGCGGTGAAGTCAATGGTCACCGCGCTGCCCGGCGCACTGCCGCCCACGGAGATACCGGTGATGACCGGCTTGGCCACCGTCGTAAGGTCCACGATGCGCAGGTTGTCGATCAGCGCGAAGTTATTGGCCAGCGTGCTGGTCGAGTCAAACTGGTCATTGTAACCAAGCATGACGTAACCGTTTGTGAACGCCGAGGTGTTGGTATAGGTCAGCGCCGGCCAGCCATTGATGCGGAACGTCACCACACCGCCCACCTGGCTGAGTTCGCAATCAACCCAGGTCTTCAAGGGGGAGTTGGTCGAGCAGGCGAACGATCCCGCCAGCCCGCCGGGTTCTCCGTAAGGTGGATTGTTCAATACGGCAGCAAGGCTCTCGATCACCCGGACGTCCAGTTGATTCGGCTCGTTCGTCGAGGTCTCCGCTCCGAAGAGCTGCAACATGTTATTCTCAGCCAGAGGCTGGCTGTTTATCGCCACATATTGACCATCGCCATAATGCGCGACACCAAACGATTGGTTCACCCAGTTAGTCTGCGCCCCAGTGTGGTTGATGCCGGCCAGCAGATGTTCGCCCCGCGCTACTGTCGGACTCCAGGTGAGGTAGGCGTTGAATCGCACGGCGTAATCCCCACCCACCGTCACATTGGTCGGGAAAAGGTTCACCGCCGCCGAAAAGGCCGCCGCGTCGTTCTTGTTGGCGGAAAGGAGCAACCCCAGAGTCGTGGCGCTGCCGGGAGCTGCTGGAACGCCAACCGTGCTGTAATCGAACGCATAAGTCACCGTGCTGTCCGGCACTCCATTCCGAGCCGCGTCAAGCTGCAGGTAGTTCGTGGATGAGTCCACCGTTTCGAAAGTGTCACTGAAGAGCACCTTTTCCGCGCCCAGTTCATCATCGTAAAGGAGGCTGGTCGCGCTCGTATTCGCCACCAGGATGTAGTCCGGACCAACGCTGCCGTTCGGTTGGAGCGTCAAGATCACGGATTCGGTGCCTTCCACAGCAGCATCATCCACCGGGAAGAAGGTGACCGTTTTGCTTGCCTCCCCAACGGCGAAGGCGATCGAGTTGGTAGCACTCGTCGTGTAATCAACGCCGTCGGTCGCCGAACCGCTTAGAGTGAAGTTCACGGAGAACGCGGAGTTTGTGTCGTTCCGGGTCAGCGTGAACTGGCCGATCATATTTGTGCCGCGCTCGTAGGCGACGGCGTCATTGGCCGCGACCACGACCTGGGAGGGTTCGGCGTCGTCATTGATGGTAACGCTGGCCGAGTCAGGGGCGACAACGAGATAACCGTTGGTCTCGACCAACGTCAGGACGACAGTCTCCGCGCCCTCAAGCGCGAGGTCATCAATGGGCGTGATGTTGATGAGTGCATTCGAAACGCCGGCGCTCATCGTCACCTCGTCGGTAATGAGATTGTAATCGGTGCCGTTAACTGCCGTGCCGCCGATGGTGTACTGGACTGTCAATGGCCCGCTGGTGTCGCCATACCGGCTGATGAGAAACTGGCCGGAGTCCGGCGTACTCGGATCCTCGACCGCGTTCGTGTCCGTGGCTGAGATGTTCACCTGCTGGAACCCGGGCGGCAAGGTGTCTATGCCGCCGCGAACAAAGATGTTGTCAATGCGCAGGCCATCGCCCGTCGTATCGGTGTCATCAAACACGTAAACCCGGAAAGTGATGTTGCTGGGGACTTGCGTGAAGGCGGCGCCCAGCGGAATGCTCAGCGCGGTATAGGGGTTGATGAAGCTGAAGCTGTTGGAAGCCACGTCACTCGTGTAATCGTCGAGGCTGGACCGCACGAAGATCGAGGCCTCGGTGCCCAGCGAGGCCGTAACTACATAACGCGCCGACAACTCGAGGTTGGTGAGCGTGAGGCTGTTCCCGATGGTCGGCGTGAGTGTGAAGGAGAAGTAATCGTCGTTGGCGATGGCGTCGGTTTGGTTCGAAGTGGTGACAGTCGAGTTGATGTAGCCGGCGTTCGGCGGTGAAACTGCGGTGCTGCTGCTCCCGACGCCAATCCCGGCGGCGGCGGCAATGGCGGTCGCCGACACGTTGGTTGAATACACTTGCGCGGCGAGCGAGAAGGTGCTGCCCGTCGAGTTGGGATCCGTAAAGATGTAACGCACCAACACATCATTGTTGTCGTCGTTGTCGTCGCTAAGCGTGGCGGTGCCCGTGCCCGAGCTGCCAATGTTGTAGGTGGCGTCGGACGTGAGGGTAAGAATGACGGTCTCCAGTCGTTCAGCGACCGCGTCGTTGACGGCGGTACTCACGACATTGGCGGTGCTGGCACCAGTGGCAAAGGTCACGGAGCCCGAGCCGGACTCGGTGTAGTCGCTGCCTTGCGTGGCCGTGCCCCCAAAGGTGTAGAAGACCGTCAACGCGTTATTCGTTGCCGAACCCCGATCCAGGGTGAACGTGGCCGTGTCCGCTCCCGGCTCCGACGCGCTGGCATCCGTCACGGAGACCGAGATCGTGGGCAGGTTCGTATTAATGGTGCTTAACGTAGGTTTGTTGGGGTCCTCGATGGATTGGAAATTGCAGAAGCTTCGGTTGGTCACACCCTCCTTGTCGCTCTTGATCCCCAAGTAGAGGGTGCCACCGATGGCATTGTTGAACGCATTCACCAGGTTCGCGCCACTGAACTCAATGTTCTGCGCGTCATTCCCCAAAGCCGGGGTGATATTCACCGTGGCCAGGGCGGTCCCCTCGGGCCCCGGAGCCACAGTTCCATTCCAATCGCTGGAAACCTGGAACAGAGTGAAAACCTGTGGCAGGACGGAGGTGTTGCCTTCACTGGTGGCGTTGCCGAACAGCTTCAGCGTCGCTGTCGACGCTGTATCGGTGGTGGTGAGCGTCGACAAGTCGAACGTCATGTAACTGCGATAATAAGTGGTTGCACCGACCGGTCCGACCGTCATGTCCTGGGTGTTACTGCCGATGGGGCCGGCGCTTGGCGTCGAACGAGAATCCACGCTTGGATTCAGCGTGACTGCGGAAGCCGGCTGGACCGTGAAAAGGCCGGTCAGGAGGCACACGAGTGCCGTCCAGAAGGACCGCGGGGGGATTATTGGTTTGAATAGGATCGTCGTTTTCATGTGCATGTGGGTTTTGCGTTGGTTCTGGCTGTTCATGACTGACTGGGGCTGCATGACGACACGTCTTTTGGGCATGCTTTTTGTAACAACTAATTCTGTAGCAGAGGCGAATTGCCCATTCCAGTGATTGCACGTCAATCGTCTTTGAAAATGCGTCACTGGCGCTCCAGCGGGAAATACCGCTCAGCTTTCGGCGCTGGTGCAGCCCACGGAAAGCTGATCCTGCATTTCTCAATCCATCGGCCGAAGCGGACGACGAATCCATCGCCCAAGTTCAAAGATACGGATAACGGAGTGGACGCGTTCACCGCCCGATGCTCGCGCCGAGTGAACTGAGACCACCGTTGCTGGACAGGTAAACGGTATGGTAACTGTTCCTGCCCAGGAAGGAGAGATCCAGGTTGTGCAAGGACACGGGCTGTGGCCAGCGTTAAGGGCAGCCAGAAACCACGTGGCGCCAGCACGCGGGTTGCGTCCATAACGAGGCGAGCAGCACTCCAACGAAGAATCTCATAGCAAGCCGGGTCATCTTTCAAGTTGAACGGGGCCGAGCAAGCCCGACTCGAGCAGGGGTGAGTTCTTATCGTAAAAGCGCCACGTGGAAAAGGTGAAGCGTTGCCGTTTCCGGATGGCTTCCGGATCATGAATCCATGCTGGCAGCTCGAGTAGTCGTCCTTTGGTAAAGATTGTGCCTGAATCTGAGTATTTGGCGTCCTCGGGAAGTGCCGCATCCCCTATGAGGCGATTTGCCCAACGGTTAGCCACGCTGATCACAAGTCGATTAGTGCCTGGTTGCAAGTATTCAGTCACGTCTAACCGGAATGGCGCAGTCCATGCAATCCCGACGGTGCGATTATTCAGTTTCAATTCCGCCAGATCGCAAACTTTCCCGAGATTCAAATAACAAGGTCCCTTAGCCCAATCGGTTGGCACGGTGAATGTGGTTTCATAGGTGGCAAGGCCGGAAAAGTAGCGGATGCCGGGATCGGCGTGCTCGGTCCATGAGATGAGCTTGTCAAAGAACGTTTCCGTCGGCGCACCTCGTCCAGGCTGAAAGCGGACCTTCCAGGGACCGGCGATTTCAAAAACCTTGTGGGAGGAATCGGCAGGAACTTTTGGTTTTTCCTCTGTAGAAGCACGTCGAAACACGACGAATACGGATCCGGAAGCCTCCAATCGCAACGGGACCTGAACACAGCCATCTTTGAATTCATAGGTTGGCGCGTCGGATATTTTGCCGGTGACGGGATCCCACAATTCCGGCACCCGATTGGCGATATGAAAAGTCACCGGGCAGTGTGCGCCATTTGTGGACTGGTTTGAGATAAAGAACAAATCGCCTTCCTTTAACACACGATGTGCAAATCGCCACTTTGGTTCGGGAATGGCACAGTCCGGCAGGATCCCGGCCTGAGTGAGGAGTAGCGGCAATTGCTCGCGGGCTTTAATCCTGCCATTCCAGAGCACCTTTACCAAACGGCGAAACTCGTCGGAGCCAGAGCGCAACTCAGCAAGCCCGCCGGGCGAACGTGGCGGAGGCCCAACCACCACCACGCCGGCATCAACAATACGTTGCAAAACGCGCAATGTGGAGATGTCGGAGGTCCATTGTTCCGGCAATACCAAGGCCCGATACGTGGGGCCGTTATCAAAGCAGATTGCGTTCTCTTTTACGGTCGCTTTGGCGAGATGTCGGGGATAGCAAATTCCAAAGTCGAAGCCCCTGGGCACCTCGAGTCCGGCGGCAGTTTTCGTGTAGCCAATCTGCTCATCAGACAGGAAGCAGATGTTTGCTACGGTTCTGCCCTGCTGGAGGAGGAATTGACAGCGCGAAAGATAGCGAATCCATGCGTCTGCGAAAGGCCACCAGGTATTGAAGCGTCCGAAGTGGGTTCCGTAGCGGCCATGCGTGAAGCCCGGGGCGATATTCTCGTAGGGTTGATGGACATAGGCGTGCAGCACAAAGCGGTTTATTCCGGCGGTGAAGGCGGCGTCTCCCGGCATTTTCATCGTGGCTGGCGTGGCGAGCCATCGACCATCCTCAGGTTTGGCAGTGAAAGCCTCCGCTCCTACAATCTGTCGCCCGAGCAATTCGGAGACTGAGGCAATCTGTTTTAGGTAACCGATCCGGCGCGAGGCGTCGGGCAGCCAGAACTCGTCCATCGGGAAATCCGTAAACTCGTTGCAGAGCACGGGATCCAAGGGACCACCCTGGGCTTCAGCCGAAACCTTCAACCCGTGTTGGTGGCAATGTCGCTGCATGGTGCCGAAATATTGTTGGGCCAGCATTTCTTTGACGACCTGGTTGAAGTCGCGTCGGAACGCCTCCGATTCTTCCCGTGAACCTACGGCCCGGCCAGTCAATACAGGGATGAAGGGGAAGAGATCGTAGCCTTTCATTACCTGAATTTTTTCCGGCAGGGCACGGGTCCAGTTTTGAATTCCACCTTCGAAGCTATCGAAATGAACGCCCGTAAAGGCTTTCCCGGCCAAAGGTCCAGCATCCCGAATCATGCGCCCCATGCTCTGATTGAACTGAAACTCCACGGCGTTTGAATCCAGCTTATCGCATTCCAGCCCGTTACCTTCGTCCACGGCTGGATGCGTCGTGCTTCCAGTCGAGGTGTAGCCAAACCGGAGCAGGGTCCATTTGCCTTCAGGAAGCTGGTATTGCACAACTCCGTTGGTGTCCATTGCCTTGCTCAAGTTGAACACCTGCGTTGAAGGTATTGCATCGCCGTCATTCAATTCATAGGTCAGTGCATCTTTTAGGATCACTGGTTTATGGGCGTTGGCATGTGCGGGCACCGCAAACACAGCAACATCTTTGTAAAACCCGAGCTTTGCGGCTGGTTTCGGGAGTGCCACCGTGCCTGCATGTCCTCCGGCAACCTCCGTCTCTGTCCAGACATAGCACTTCATGGACTGCTCCGGCGTAATCCATGGACCGCCACTGCCTGTCCAACCGGCACAATTCATTACGAAAATCTTCAACCCCAATTCTTCGGCGGTTCGAACGGCAAATTGAAGGTGGTCGTGCCACATGTCCGAGCCGTAGCGGACCGGACCGGGAGGGAGGTAGATGCTCAGGTCCAGGAGAATGACTCCGCCGATTCCGACACGTTTCATATCCGCGAAATCCGCCCGGATTCCCTCCTTCGTCACATTGCCGTTGATCCAATCCCAATATGCCAAGGGAGCAGCCTCCGGCGGCGGGGTGCGAAAGCCAGACTCGAGTTGAGAGCCGTTAGCGAGCGCGCTTACGGAGGCGCAGATCAGGCTTAGAACAGTGACCAGCCAGAATGACCGCGGGGGGAATGTTGTCTTGGGAGTGCTCGTCGTCTTCTTCATATGGATCGGCGTTGGTAGTATTCTGTCAGTATCGAAGTGCCCGTTGAAGTCATTGCACGTCAATCGTCTTAGAATCGCGTCACAGGCCTGCCCCACGCATAAAAGATCTATTGTCCTTTATCAATCCGCCGTTCGAAACGGGCGACAAATCCATCGCCCAAGTCCAAGGAGACGGATAACGGAGTGGACGCGTTCACGGCCTGACGCTCCTTACGGCTGAACTGAGACGGACCGTCGCTGGACAGGTAAACGGCATTGTAACTGTCCTTGCCCAAGAAGGAGAGATTCAGGTTGTGCAAGGACACTGGCTGTTGGCCACCGTTAAGGGCAGCCAGAAACCACGTGGTGCCGGAGCGACGGGCCATGATGGCCAATTCACCGATCCGGCTCGGCGCGAGCACGCGGGTTTCGTCCCAAACCGACGGCACCGCTTTCAACACATCCAGAGCCGGTTGCAGTTTCGGGTCATTGAGGAGCATGTCTGGATTTTCGGCGATCACTTGCAGCGGCGAGGTGAACAGCACGAGTGTGGCCAGTTGATGCGCATACGTGGTCGGCCCCGGGTTTGAGAACCCGAGGGGCGTGTAATCGGCCGGACCAACGACGAACCGCGTGAACGGCAGGGCAGCGTTGTGGCGCGCGGTGATGGGCCCCTCCTTCATCTTGTTCAGTTCCAATCCGCGGACCGCTTCGCACGTCAGCTTGTTGGGGTAGGTGCGTGATTCGCCTCCCGGCTTGCGGCAGCCGTGGACGTTGACGAGCAGCCGATTCTGGGCCGCGATGCGCAATACCGCCTCCTCAAACCGGATTCGATCCAGCGATTCGGCATTCAGGAAGTCCACCTTGACCCCAGCCGCCCCGCTGGCTTTTACCCGGGCCATAAAATCGCGCAGCTCCTTCCAGTCGTCGGCCGGATTGCAAAGTTCGCTGTAGTTTTTCCACACGAAAACCCCAACTCCTTTTTGACGAGCATGGGCGCAGAGTTCCCGAATCTTTTCAAAGGGATCGCTCCACGCTGCCCACCCCTCGTCCACCAGACTGTATTCGAAACCCAGCCGCGCCGCCGCATCCACCACGGCCCGCTCCTGGTCCGGATCCCCCGTGCCCAGGCTCCACCAACGCCAGGAGCATCGTCCCGGCTTGATCCAACTTGGATCGGCAAACAGTCTCTCGTCCGGCGGCGGACACAGCGCGGCGATCATGTCCGAATTCACCAGGCCGTTCAGATCGTGGGCAATGATCACCACGCGCCAGGGCGTGACAATTTCGCCATCCAGTTTAAAACCCTGGCCGCCCTCCGTGAAGTCCGCCTGAAAACGCCGCCCACCAATGGCACGGAGGCGAAGCCCGCTGTAATTGAAAACCGCCGCCTCGGTCAACACCGCGTAGGCGCCCCCGGGCAACTCGGCGACCAACGGCGGCCCCTGCACCGGCCCTTGGCTGGACACCTTCGGCATGGCGTCAATGTCCGCAACCAACCATTCGCCAGCATAGCTCTTCAGTTTCCAACCGTTGTTACGTTCCGCATACCAGACGCGGCTGGCGGATGGGAGGGTCCAACTCGAGGTTTCACGATTCACCGTCCGAATCCCGTCGCCCGGAATTCGATAACGCCAGGCGAAGCCGTCATCGTAAGCGCGGAGTTCGAGCTGATATTTGGTTCCTGAAGCCTTGTGAACCATGGGAAGAGCGAGAGTTCGACAATGATTGGTCGCCACGGAATGCACTCCAAACACCCTGAACGTCTCTGAGATTTCCCCGCGCTTGGCCGTGCCCGCCCGAACCCCATTTCCCAGATCCACCCCGTCAACCGTAATCCCCAAGGGCGAGGGTTCGATCACTACCGATCCCTGATACTTGACCGCGTAGGACACGCTTCCTCCGGCATCCACCCGGATGGAAGCCTCAACCGTCTCCGAGGGGCTGCGCAGGGCGATGGTCGCGGGATCCGCCCGACAAACCCAACAGCAAGCCAGCACTGCATAGAGTTGGAGACATAGTAATTTTTGCATGATCGAGCTTAGCAAAACCGCGCCGACCCGTCATCGGAACGTGCGGCTTAAATCTTCAAAATCACGTCAAGGACGGCACCGCGTCGGCCCTCAGTGGAAATCCATGCGCAGTCGCAAGAATCGCTGTTGAGTACTGCTGCCGGCGATGTCTTTCACCGTCATGCGCTTGATCACCGTGACCTCGGAGGCGAGGGTGTTGCGACGGTAGGACGCCTGCAACACGCCATTGGTCACCTCGGCTTGCAGCGGATTGGAATCCGGCATTTTTGGCGAAAGTCCAAGTGGTATTCCGCAGCGACCGCAAGGCCGATGGCGGCGCACCAGTTCAACAACTGTAAGCGAAGGCTCGGGTCACGGAGCGAAACCGAGCCGCAACCGCACAAACCGCGTTGCAGCGCTGGCGTTTTCGACATCCTGAACGGTGACGCGCTCAACACCGCCGCCCAGTGGTTCAGATGCGATTTCGACGAGATTGGTAGGCCCCGATTGCCAGGAAATCAGGTCCGACGAGATTTCCGGCGTGATCATCGCCTGCGAAGCGAGCGAGTTGCGGCGATAGCTGATGGTCAGATGGCCGGCCACGATTTCTGCATCGAGCCAGGTCGCGTCGGCGGTTTTTGGGTCCAGCCCGTAGGCGTATTCCACCCAGTTGCGCTGGCCGTCGCCGTCCGGATCGGCGTCTGCGCCACTGACGGCCGGGTTGGCCAGCTCGGCGGCCGAGAATTTTGTGGCGACCCAAGCGGCATAGGAGTCGTTTTCCAGAATCGTTGCCTGGGGAGTGGCAACGACTTGGTCCGCAGGCGTGACGCCTTCCACCCAGAACCGGAATTGCGCCTCGGCGCTGGCCAGCGGCACCGTGAATTCGAATGGCCAAACCGCGTCCACCAGCGTGTTGGTGGGGCCGCCGTTGATCGAATACTTCAGCCTCGCCTCCTTCAACGGACCCGAGCGCGAATCAGTGGCGTTGGCGGGACACGCCTGCAACCACACGTAGGCGCTGGTCAGTGTCGGTCCGAGCGAAATCAGGCAGCTTCGCACAGCGCCAAACTGGGCGTTGGTCACCGAAGTGTAACTCTGCGCGCCCAGCGCTGGACTGGCCGCGCGATATTTCCGTTGAAAACTCGTCTGGATGGGCAGGCCTTGGATGACCAGCGCCGTCAATCCTTTCGCCGGAATGGTAACCGTGGTGCTGCCGCTGGCCAGCGTCGTTGCCGGCGCGGGAGTGCTGTTGGTCCAGACTTGAACCGCGTGCAACGCGCCGAACGGAGCCAGCGTCGCATTGAGGTTCACGGAGGTCGTGACCGGCTGGTCGGACTGGTTCATCAGCGCGAGGCAGAGGTTGCTCTCGGTGTATGCCGCGAGGTAGTTCACCTGCAGGCTGCTGGTGGTCAGCAATGCTTGCGGCAGCCACAACCACGCGTTGGTTTGCCCGTAGAAGGTTCCGGGCCGGTCGCCATACACCTTGCTCTGGAAATACGCAGTCATGGCCGAGTAGCGTGCGGGGAAGCGGATGTTGCCCAGCGAACGCAGGTCGGCTTCGGAAACGAGATAGTCAATCAATTCTGCCGCCATCAGCATCGGATGATGGTAATGAAACGAGTTGTAAGTGAGCTGGTCGAACGTGCGGAGCGGGTAATTCGGCTTCTCGTAGAGCGTGGTGTAAACCGTCTTTTCGTTGTAGCCGGGGAAATTCGCATAGCGTCCCACCACGACCGACCGCGCCACGTCCCGCAGGTAGGTATCGCCGCTCAGCGCCGCCAATCGGTTGAAATAGGCGGCCCACGGCACCATGAAGATGCCGCGATGGCTGAGGCTCGTGGCGGCCGCCTCGCATTGCAGCCCCATCTCAGAAACCCGCCACGCCGGCACGGTCTCCTGCGGAATCGACATGCCGCTGACTGAGCCTCCGATGTTCACGGTGATGTCGCCCGCGGGAATCTTGGGGCAGAAGTAATTGTAGCCAACAAACTCGCGGGCGCTGGCCAGCGCCGCGTCGCGATACCGCGGCTCGCCCGTCTCGTCATACAGTTCCAGCAGATCCGTCCACATCGGCCCGACGAAGGCCCAGAAGGAACTAGCCGTGTCGTAGAAGTCAGTCTGCGGCTGGGCGATGCGCCAGGCGATGTAATCGTCGGCACACTTGCGGGCCTCCGCCAGGTAGGCGCTCGCACCCGACATTCGGAACATGGCGAGGCTTCGACGCAGATAACTGCGCCCGTTGTCGAGCGCCTGCTGCCCGGTGTAGGTCGTGTTCGTATTAACGGCACTTAGCAGGGTTGCGTTGAGGTCGTTCACCACTTTTCCGAAGTATGCCGTGCGTCCGCCGGTGATGAGGTGGAGGGCGCAGTATTCCGGCGTGAGACTGGAGAGCACCGGACCAAACATCGCCTCGTTCGCGTTGTAGCTGCCGATACTGAGAAAATACGTGGACCGCGACAGTGAATACTCGATGACGGGCCGGGCTCGGACTTCGTAAAACTGCTGGCTGTCCCGCACCATTGCCCACGAGAGAACATGCACCGGCGAATAAGACTTTACCGTGTCCGGATCGTCGCGCAGGCCGCTGAACCCGCGTGCGTTGGTGTCCCAATTCGCGTAAGACGTGAGAAAGTAATCACTCATGTTGTCCAGCACCTGGTTCAACGTGGCGGTGGCATTCTGGCGGTAATCGTGAAAGCCAAACGTGTTGGTGGTAAGCCGCCGGAAGTTTTGATAAAAGTCTCCGCTCCGCGCGAAGACATGCGTTGAGAAATTGAAAGTTGAGCCGGCGGTCAGGTAGGAATTTGTCCCGCCCAACAGCGGCGCAAACACCATGGGCTGCGCCAGCGAGTCCGGCCCCCGGAGCACGACGCCGAACAGGGAATTCGCAAACAGCGGCAACCGGAACGGCATTTCGCCGGGATCGGCCACGGCACCCATCACCGCGCCATTATGGCTGAGCATCACCCCCGGCAGCGAACAGAGATACTCCGGCGTAAGATAGCCCGTCAGCGGAAAACGCAGGCCCTGCCAGATGAGCGGTTGCCAGAGCCAGTCAAGCGAGTTGGTCGGGCAGGCCGGAATGCCACTGAAGGCCGTCGAGTAATAACCACTCGTCGTCGGTGTGAGGTGAAAAGTGATGTTCGGATCCTCGCTGCCGCCCGGCAGCACAACTTCCGCCTTCAACCCGAAGCCATTGGTTTCCGCGTAACGCCACCAGACCTGACTCCCCACCTGCCAGGCGGATTGGGGGCGCACCTTGGTTGTCTGGTCCGGTGCCGTCCAGAGGTTCTGCGTGTTCGACTTGGCGGCCCACTTCGCCACGTTCAGTCCCACGGACGTGCTCCCACCGTGCATGGTCTCGGCCACCGAACTCTCGCCGAGTTGCGGATTGCTTGCGCAGTAAAGGGTGGTGAACTCGGGAGCGAGAACCGCCCCGACGCCGGACGCAGGGTTGACCAGCGCCAGCGAGCCATCCTCCAGCATTTGCAGCGAATACTCGTTGTTGGTCGCCCCGCCGCCGCCGTAAACGAACAGGTTCGAGAAACGTCCGACGCCGTCCAATGGGTTGGTCGGCGACGCCTGAGTGTTGTCCTCAAAATGCAATCCCACCAACCCCGAAACGCCCGCTGGCAGCTCGCCGCTGATCTGGGCGGCGCGTCCGGCAGTTGCGAAGCTCCCGCTGGTCAGCCGGGACGGATCGCTACCGGCGCCGGGAATCTGACTGTCGGCAATCAGCCCAACTTGGCAATGCGTCACGCCCATTACCTCCGTGAGTTTTACTTCGAGAAACCACAACGCGTCGAAGTTGCCGTAGTTGAACTCCGCGCCAGAGATCACATTGGTGCCGCGCGCGCCATTGACGAAGGCATCGAGATACAGCCGCCCGGTATTTGACCCCGAAACCCGCTCGACGCGGGCAAGCCAGCCGGTGGCCGTGTCCCGGTTCGCACTGCTCAGGCCAAACAACACTCCGGCGGCGGCAGCTTCGCCCGTCGTAAGGCTCGATAGGTATTCGAGGCGCGTGCGAATCGTCAGCGGCACGCCGCCGCGTAAGGCGGCGTCGGAGGCTGGCGGTGCCGCGTTCGTCGCTTCCGGTTGGTCATCGTTGAGAACAATCCACGCGGCGCCCTTCGTGCTCGCGTTGAGGTAGCCTGCCGTGAGGTTGAGGTAGCCTCCCGCGACGTTAAAGCTGGCGGCACTGTCCTGGTTGTCGAACGTATCTGAGGGTTGGTGCGTGCCGAGAAGGCCGTCGGCATCGGGTCGGGTGGGGTCAAATCCGAAGAAGGCGGTCACGCTGGCACTCAACTCGGGTTCGAGGTCATCCGCGATGTTGACGGTTGCGGAAGCCGGCGGGACAACCGCGATTGCGGGGTCCGCAAGCAAGGTCAGTGTCACCGTTTCGATGCCCTCGGAGAACACGTCATCAATGGGCGTCACGGCAATGGTGGCGGTGGATTGGCCTGCACCAATCGTGACCTGGCCCGGCAGAGTCACATAGTCCACGCCGTTGACCGCCGTTCCGCCGATCGAATAATTGACCGTAAACGGCGCCGTGGTGTCGCCGAATCGAGTGACGGTGAATTCACCCGGAGTCGAGGGCTCGGCCGCGTTTGGTCCGGTGGCCACAATGTTGACCTGCTGGAACCCGGGCGGCAGAGCGTCGATGCTGCCGCGCACAAAGATATCGTCGATACGCAGGCCATCCCCCGCAGTGTCGGTGTCATCAAACGCATAAACCCGGAAGGTGATGTTGCTGGGAACTTGCGTGAAGGCTGCGCCCAGCGGAATGCTCATCACGGTATACGGGTTGACGAAGCTGAAGCTGTTGGAGGCCACGTCACTCGCGTAGTTGTCGAGGCTGGACCGCACGAAGAGCGAGGCTTTAACGCCCGAGGAGGCCGTCACTGAATAGACCGCTGACAACTCGAGGTTGGTGAGCGTGAGGCTGTGACCGATGGTCGGCGTGAGCGTGAAGGCGAAGTAATCGTCGTTGGCAATGGCTCCGGTTTGGTTCGAAGTGGTGACCGCCGAATTGATGTAGCCGGCGTTCGGCGGTGAAACCGTCATGCCGCTGTTCCCGAGGGTGATTCCGACCGGGGCCAGGGCGGTCGCCGACACGTTGGTGGAATACACTTGCGGGGCGAGCGAGAACGTCGAGTCTGTCGCGTTGGCGTCCGTAAAGATGTAACGCACCAACACATTGTTGTTGTCGTCGTTGTCATCAATGAGCGTGGCGGTCCCCGTGCCCGGGCTGCCAATGTCATAGTTGGCGTTGGGCGTGACGGTCAGAATGACGGTCTCCAACCGTTCGGCGACCGCGTCGTTAACCGCAGAAACGACGATATTGGTGGCAATAACCCCGGCGGCAAAGCTCACGGAGCCTGAGCCGGACTCGGTGTAGTCGCTGCCTGGCGTGGCCGTGCCGGAAAAGCTGTAGAAGACCGTCACCGCGCTGTTCGTGGCCGAACCCCGATTCAGGGTGAACGTGACCGTGTCCGAGCCCGGCTCCGAGGCGCTGCCATCCAGCACGGACACCGTGATCTTGGGCAGATTTGCAGAGATGGTGGTTAATGTAGGTTTGCTGGGGTCCTCGCTGGATTGGAAATTGCAGAAGCTTCGGTTGGTCGCACCCTCCTTGTCGCTCTTGATCCCCAAGTAGAGGGTGCCACCGATGGCATTGTTGAACGCATTCACCAGGTTCGCGCCACTGAATTCAATGTTCTGTGCGTCATTGGACCCGCCCGGTCCTCCAGCCGGAGTGATATTCACCGTGGCCAGGGCGGTCCCCTCGGGCCCCGGAGCCACAGTTCCATTCCAATCGCTGGAAACCTGGAACAGGGTGAAAACCTGTGGCAGGGCGGAGGTATTGCCCTCGTTGGCGGTGCTGTTGATCAGCTTCAGCGTCGCTACCGACGCGGTATCGTTGGTGGTGAGCGCCGACAAGTCGAAGGTCAGGTAACTGCGATAATACTGGGAAGACGAGAGCGGTCCGACCGTCAGATCCTGGTTGTTGCTGTTGGTGGGACCGTTAGGTAGAGAACGGGAATCGAAGGTCGGATTCAGCGTGACCGCAGAGGCCAACTGGAACGTGAAAAAGAATGTCAGAAGGCAAACGATTGCCGTCCCAAAAGGCCGGGACGGGAATGTCGTCCTCAGAGTGGATGTTGTGTTTATTTTCATATAAGTGCCGGTTCTGGCTGTTCATGACCGACTCTGGCTGGATGACGACACGCCTTCGGGCGTGGTTTGTGGCAACAGTAAATTTTTGTAGCAGAGGCGAAATGCCCCATCAAGTGATCACCCGTCAATCACCTTCGAAATTGCGCCACTGGCGGTCCAGCGGGGATCCAACGCCAGCCAGCAAATAGATTCGGTCTGACACAGGATCGCCTGACGGCCCTGCTAAAAAAAGTGTCTCACCGTGTTCTTCTATCTTTGAGGTCCACCACGCTTTTCAGCCAGGCTCGAGCCTGGTCGCGATACTCGCTGTCCTTGTGCATCCACAGATCGGTATGAGGATGGATCACCTTTCCCTCGGGAATGTTGAACAGGCTTCTCGTTGGCACGTGCAGAAAAGTGAAGTCGGCCAAATCTAAATGATCTTTGAGATAATCTTCCTCACTTGAACCCATCGAGCAGACGAGCACGGGTCGTCCCTTGAGCCGCGCCAACCGCTTGAGGGCGGAAGCCCGGTCACTTTCGGGATAATCCCATTGCCTTGCCCCGTCGAAATGGTCATGGGTGAAAATCCCCTTCCAGAAGGAGGCGATTTCATCGTCGGCCAGACCGATGTAGCTGGTGGCGATCGCGCCGCGTGAAAAGCCGCAGAGGATGATGTTGTTGGTGTCACCTCCGAATTCCTTACAGATGCGCGGAAGGTTGGTCTTGCAGTAATCAATCGTTGCCTGCCGGTCGCCCCACCAGTAGATGGCATTCCTTCGGCGACCTTTTTCCACGTAGGGCATACTGACCCAGATGAAGCCTTTGCCCCCGGAGATGCCGTAACCGAGATTCGCGTCTTTAACTTCACCGGTTGAACCGCCGACGGGAAATTTGTTTCCCGTGTATTCGACGATTACCGGGTAGTTGCCGCCCGGTTTCCAATCCACCGGAAGATACAGCGCGTGGTAAACCTCAGTCCCGTTGTATTCAGGCGCTACTTGCCGAACCCGGAGGCCCGGCCCGGGCGGCGCGTCCGTCATGGCCGGAGTTTCCAAGTCGAATGGTTTGCCTTGCACGGAACCGGAACACAAGAGCAGCAGAAGGAACACGGCTCCCTTGGCCAGCTTCGTATAGATTTGGTGATTTGGCTCCGAGCTATTCATTTGTTTCATAATTGTTGCGTATCAAGGATGTTCTCGCATTTCGGCCAGCCAGCGCGAAGACTGCGCCGAGGAGGAAAACGAGTTGGAGTTTTTTCATGTTCACTTTTTACTTTGCGAGCGGCACGGAGGTATCCGCACGGAATTCCAGTTGCACCGGGCCGAGCAGCCCGGAGTCCACCAGCGGCGAATCCTTCGTGTAAAACTGCCAGGTGGCGAACGTGACCCGCTGGCGTTGCTTGGTCAATTCCGGGTGGCCCAGCCACGCGGGCAGTTCCGCAAGCCGGCCGATGGTGAATTTCGAGCCGGTGAATTCGTAGCGCGCGTCCGGCGGCAGCGATTCATCGCCGATGAGACGGTTGATCCAGCGGTTGGCGACGGCGATTTGCAGCGTGTTTTCGCCGGCGCGCACCCACGGGGTCACGTCCACCTCGAACGGCGCCGTCCAGGCCACGCCCGCGCGCCGGCCGTTGAGCGTGACTTCCGCGACGTCGCAGACCTCGCCCAGCCGCACGACGCAGCGGGAGTTTGTTTTTTTGAAATCCGCCGCGACGTTCACGCGGGTCTCGTAGGTGGCGATGCCGGAGAAATACCGCACGCCAGGGTCGCGGTGCTGCGTCCAGGAGGCGAGCGTGTCCAGCCGGATTTCAGCGGGCGCGCGCCGACCGGGTTGAAAGCGCAGCTGCCACGGCCCGGTCACCGGCACGCTGAGCGGGGCGGCTGCATTTGTTGGAGTTTTCACCGCCGTCACCCCGGCGGGGGCGGAACGGCGGAAGATGACAAAAATAGAACCGTTCGCCGGCAGCGCCAGCGGCACGCGCGCGCGGCCCGCGTTCAATTCATATTCTGGCGCGTCAGCCATTTGCCCGGTGACGGCGTCCCAAAGTTCGGGCACGCGATTGCCGGAACGGAAGCGCGCGGTCACCTGAACGGGCGCGTTGCTCTGGTTGGCGAGGAAATAGATGTCCGCCTCTGCCGTGGTGCGGTGGATGAACCGAACGCTCGCGCCCGCCGGTTCGCTGGCGAGTTCGCAGTCGGGCGCGACGCCGAGTTCCTGGAGCGCCTGGGCGGGCGATTGGCGCGGCACTTTGCCGGCAGTTTTGGTTTTCGGATTGCCCCACAGCTTTTCCACGAGCGCGGTCCATTCGGCATTATGTTCCCGCAAATCGCGCCAGCCGGCCGGCGAAGCGGGCGCGGGGCCGACGATTTTCGCGCCGGCGGCGGCGAGGGTGTCCAGTTGGCGCAGCGTGGCGAGGTCGGCGGACCATTTTTCCGGCAGGCCCAGCACGCGATAAGTCGAGCCTTGCGGCAGGCGCAGCAAGCCGTCAGAGCAAGTCATCCGCGCCAGGTCGTGCGGGTAAGCCACGTCGAGGTCAAAGCCGGCCGGCGCTTCCGCCGCCTTGGTGGAGAGCGACGCGCCGAGCTGCTCGTTGGCGAAGAGGACGATGTCCGCCGCCGTGCGGCCCTGTTGCAGGAGGAACTGGCAACGCGCCACGTAATCCAGCCACGCGCCGGCGAAGGGCCACCAGGTATTGAGCCGCCCGAAGTGTGTGCCGTAGCGGCCGAGCGTGAAGCCGGGCGCGATGTCGGAATACGGTTGGTGGACGTAGGTGTGGAGGATGAAGCGGTTGATGCCGGCGGCGAAGGCGCAATCGCCGGGCGCTTTCAACGTGGCGGGCGTGGCGAGCCAGCGGCCGTCCTCCGGCTTGGCGGTGAACGCTTCCGCCGCGGTGATGGACCGGCCCGAAACATTCACGATGGAGGCGATCTGTTTCAGGCCGGCAAAGCGCGGCGCGGCGTCCGGCATCCAGAACTCATTCATCGGCACGTCGGTGAAGCGGTTGCAGAGATACGGGTTGAGCGGCCCGCCTTGCGCTTCGGCGTAGACTTTCAGGCCGGCGCGGTGGGCCAGCCGTTGCATCGTGCCGAAATAGTTCGTGGCGATAAGCTCGCTGACCGCGCTGCGGAAGTCGCGGAGCACGGCCTCGGATTCCTCCGCCGAGCCGATCACGCGCCCGGTGAGCACGGGCACGAAGGGCAGGAAGTCGTAGCCTTTGAGTTTTTGAAAATCCCGCGGAAAAGCATCGCTCCAGTTCTGATAGCCGCCCTCGAAGCTGTCGAACAGGATTCCTTTGAACGCTTTTCCGGCGTTTGTGCCCGCCTCGCGGATGATGCGGCCCAGCGCGTGCTCAAATTGGAACTCCACCGCGGCGGCATCGAACTTGTCGCATTCCAAGCCCTCGCCTTCCGGTTGCGCGGGGTGGTTTTTGCTGCCCGTGGTGGTGAAGCCAAACCGCAGGAGCGTCCACCGTCCCGGCGGCAGCGAGCCCGCGAATGCGCCCGCCGGATTCATGAACCGGCTGACGTTCAACACCTGCTCCGGCGCGATGGGTTTCATCCTCACCGCCAGCGGTGTGGGCGTCACGCCGTTGAGCGGCGGGACGGCGATGGTGTTTTTGTAATCGCTGCCGCTCCACGGCACGGCCAGCACCACGACGTCGCGGTAAAAATTCAGTTTCGTCGGGGGCTGCGGCAGGCTGACCGTGACGGTCGGACT
>JBQCEJ010000072.1:0-7060 GCA_051960355.1 Verrucomicrobiota bacterium
CAAAGCGAGGTTCAGCTTTCGGTGAGTTGAACAACCAAACCGCGATCAGTTCAACCAGCGATGCTGAACTGTGGTTCGACTACATTGTCCCAGAAGGCCGTGGCGCGTGACTCAATTCCTGCCACAGATACGCTCCCATCAGTTGGCCCTTCGCAAAACAATCCAGATTGAACTTCTCATTCGGCGAATGCGCATTGTCATCCGGCAACGCGAGGCCAAGCAGCAGTGTCTCCGCACCTAGAATCTTTTTGAAATCATTGACGATGGGAATCGATCCACCTTCGCGCATCAGAATAGGTTCCTGACCAAAAGCCGCTTTCAAGGCGCGCAGCGCGGCTTGCGCCTGCGGTCCGGTGGGTGAAACCAGATACGGCTCCGCTCCGTGACCGGCCTGAATTTCCAGTCGCACCGTCGGCGGACAGATCTTTTGCAGATGCTGTTTCACCAGTTCGATGACTTGGGTCGGGTTCTGATTGGGCACTAGCCGCGTCGTGATTTTGACGCGCGCCCACGACGGCACAATGGTCTTGCTGCCTTCGCCTTGATAGCCGCTGGTCAGTCCATTGATCTCGAGCGTCGGACGCGCGGATCGTTGTTCAAAAGGGGTGAATCCATTTTCGCCAAACAATGCGGAAACGCCGAGGAGCTGGCGATACGTTTCATCCGTGAACGGCAGGCGCGCGAACTGTTCCCGCTCGTAAGGCGAAAGCATTTCCACGTCGTCGTAAAAGCCGGGAATGTTGACGCGCCCGTTTTCATCGCGCAGCTTTGCAAGCATCTGGCACAAGGCCATGGCGGGATTATCGACCGTGCCGCCGAAAATGCCTGAGTGTAGATCACGGGAGGGGCCGTGCAATGTGACTTCAAACGCCGCGATGCCGCGCAGCGCGTAGGTCAGCGCCGGGCAGTCGATCGCAGGCATGCCGGTGTCCGAAATGACGACGGCGTCGCAACGCAGTTCTTCCCGGCGCTCTTGCAGAAATCCCGCCAAGCTTTTGCTGCCAACCTCTTCTTCGCCTTCAATGATGAACGTCAGATCGCACGGCAGTTCGGTTCCGGTTTTGAGATACGCTTCGACCGCTTTCAAGTGCGCGAGGTTTTGGCCTTTGTTGTCGCTGGCGCCGCGAGCGAACAGGGATCGACCCTCGATGCGCGGCTCGAACGGCGGCGTTTTCCAGAGTTCAAACGGCTCCGGCGGTTGCACGTCGTAATGACCGTAAACGAGAAAGTGCGGACGACCGGATTTCGCCCGCGGCGTTCTCGCGAGCACAATCGGATGATCGTCGGTGGCGCAAAGTTCAGTCTGCAAACCGGCCTGCGTGCATTGGCGCACGACCCATTCGGCGCAACGGATCATGTCCCCGCGATGTTGCGGTTGCGCGGAAACACTGGGAAACCGAACATAGTCGCACAGCTCCTCGATGGACCGCGCTTCATGTTGCTTGAGATAATCTATGACAGCTTGCATCGGCAGTTATCTAGCAGGGAAGGGGACTCATGGAAAGTCAGTCATAAACCCGAGTTGCGATCCGCGTCATACTACGGCGGCTGCACGTGCAATGGAACGCCTCACGCCTTCAACAACTCGCGCTGCCAGTTCATCAACTGGCTCGCATACTTGTTCCAATCACGCGAGAGGTCGCCGAGTGTCGCACGACTGGCTATCAGCGTGGGATCAATGGCCAGTTCAGTTGCCCGGGTGTCACGCCGCTTTTCCAGCTCAAGTGATCGCTTTCGTTCGGCTTCGCTCGGCCGATAATTGATGCGCTCAATCAGTTTTGGAGCGGCATCAGGCGCGATGTTCAAGCCTTGCGAAATGGCTTTGTTCACACCGGCACGGCGGCGTTCGGACAGGTGCTTCGGAATGAGCGGATGAATTGGCCGTTGAGTGGCTGCGGCGGCGGCAAGATCCACCAGCGTGTCGTGGCTCATCACGAAGAATGGCGGGCGGTTGGCCGCGATGGCTTCGCTCTCACGCCAGTGCCAGAGTTCGCGCAAGACCGCCAGACCGGCTCGACCGAGCGCGTGGCTGCCTTTGATGCGCCAGACCGCGTCGGTATCGACCGGGCGGGGTTGGGCGCAATCGGCGATCAATCGGGCGCACGATTCCTGGTGCCACGCGAGGCGGCCTTTAGCTTGCAGTTCTGTTCGGAGCCGGTCCTCCAACGACCGCAGAAAATGCGTGTCGTTGCGCGCGTATTTTTCCATGCGTTCGGTGAGAGGTCGCAACGCCCAGTTAGCTTTCTGAGGACCTTTCTCCAGTTTCACTCCGAGAAATTTCTCCACGAGGCTGCTGTAGCCAAACTGCCGTTCACCGAGCAAACGCGCCGCAAGCATGGTGTCAAAAATGGCGCTGGGAACAAACTTGTGGTGCTTCAACAGGAGGCGCAGATCGTAATCCGCGCCGTGCATGATCAGCTCGTGGCCGGAAAGCGCGTCGAGCATCGGCGCCAGGTCCATTTTGGCAAGCGGATCGACCAACTCGTCGCCCTCGACTGTGCTGATCTGTATGAGGCAAACTTTCTCGGGATAGGCGTGAAGACTGTCGGCTTCCGTATCCACCGCAACCCAAGTCGCCGAGCGGAGCTTGGGCAGGAAGTCCGCGAGCTTTTGTTCCGTATCGATCACCCGCGCAATATAGAAGTGAGCCGGGGGCGTGTCCATCCTCGGAGTTCTCGGACAAGGCCGAAAAAAACTGGAAACGTGCGCGCGGATTTTGGAAGCTCACTGGTCAAACATTTTCCTATGGACATCAAGAATTTAAACGACCTTCCCGCGTTCATCACGAAGGACGGTTCTGAGATTCGTGAATTACTGGCGCATCGCAATTCGGCCATTCGCAATCAAAGCCTGGCCGAAGCGCGCGTGCCGGTCGGCGGCAGTACGCAGGAGCATTATCATCCCAAGGCGGAAGAAATTTATTACGTCACTCAGGGCACCGGACGGCTGCGCATTAACGGCGAAACTCAGGAAGTGAAGACGGGCGACGCGATTGCGATTCCGCCAGGCCGACGGCACAAGCTCTGGAATACAGGAACCGAAACGCTCCACCTGCTTTGCTGCTGCGCGCCGGGTTACGAACACGAGGATACGGTGATTACGGAAAAGTGAATTGACGTTCGAACAGCGCGCGACTTAACTCCGCTTATGAGAATCTTGTTTGGCCTGGCAGTTTGCATTTTGGGACTTGCTCTGACCGGTTGCGCGGGAAGCAAAAAGTCCGAAGCAGTTTACCAATCCTATTCGGGAGACACCGCTAATTCCAGCGCCAGCACTGCCAGCAAAACGCCCATCGTGGAGTTGGCCCAAGGGTTGACGGGCAAAATCAGCGCCGCCAACGCAAATCTTAAATTTGTCGTGGTCACTTTTCCTATTGCGCAGATGGCCAGCATCGACCAAAGCCTGAATGTGTATCGCGACGGATTGAAAGTGGGCGAACTGCGTGTCACCGGCCCGCAACAGGATGACAGTATCGTCGCGGACATTACGGCGGGTGAATCGCAGATTGGCGACGAAGTGCGGGATCGCTAAGTGGCACAGCGCGAAATGCCGCGATTGTGGCAACCGGAAAGCTGCTTTCCGGTTTTGGCTCGCCAGACGACTTCGCTGCCGGAATTAAACGTCTGAACTCGACCGACCTTCACCGATTGGTTCCGACAGCGGTTGAACCGTTTTGGGCAGCGGCTGTTTCTGGTAAGGCGAGTGCAGGTTGAAGTAAATACTGCAAAGCGGACGCGGGCCGTCGCTCTGGCTGAGAATGACCGTCACGTGCTTGTCGAGAGCGATGCCATGACGCAATTGCGGTCCCCGACTTTCAAAGGCCTTGATGGCTTTCATCACCAGCGAAACCAGCGAAGCCTGGAACTCTTCCGGAATTTTATCAATGCAGATGACATACTTGTCGTATGCCTTCAGTGCTTCCGCCATTTCTTCTTTGAATGTCTCTACGGTCACGGAGTTTAGGATAAAACCCCATTGCCAAAATGGAAGATAAAAAGCGGCCCGATCTCAGATTTCAGCGACGCGAATTCACGTTCGCAACTCCGTTTGCCCGCGTTTGAAACTGCGGCATTTCAAGGAATTTTGCCGGCCATCATCTCGGGCGAAAGAACTCCCTCAGCCACCTTGGTCACGGGACCTGTCATGAGAATGTCGAAATCATTGCTGATTTCAATGGCGAGCTTGCCGCCGGGCATGTGAACGGTAATCGAGCGATCGCAAAGTCCGAGCTTGTGCGCAACCGAAGCGGCCGCGCTGCTGCTGCTGCCGGAGGCCAGAGTGTAACCGGCGCCGCGCTCCCAGATTTCAATCTGAATATTTGCGCGATCGATCACTTTCAGGAATTGCACGTTGGTGCGCTTGGGAAAGTTCGGGTGAACTTCGAGCAACGGTCCAAATTGTCTCGCCATCTCGGTACTGATTTCGGGCAAGGGCAGAACGCAGTGCGGATTCCCAACCGTCGCCGCGCAGTAATTGAAAGTGCGGCCGCCAACCTCAATCCTTTCGTTGAGGACTTCACGGCTCGGGCCGGTCACGGGAATTTTTTCGCTGGAGAAGCTGACCTCGCCCATTTCCACACGCACCATGCGGCCATTTTCAAACACGGTGGATTTCACCAACCCGCCCGCCGTTTCAATGGCAAACTCGGCATTGCCGACGAGCTTCCGATCCCAGAGATAGCGCGAAAAAATTCTCAAGCCATTGCCGCTTTTTTCCGCTTCGCTGCCGTCCGGATTGTAAATCCGCAACGCCACCGGCGCCTGCTTGGAAGGAAGCGGCCCCAGCAGAATGCCATCGGAGCCGATCCCGAAATTGCGGTGACAAATGAGCCGAACCTGATCGGTCGTGAGCGGGGCGGGCAAGTCTTTGGGATCGAGAACCAGGTAGTCATTGCCGAGCGCGTGATATTTCCAAAAATTCATCGCGGTGACGCTAGCGATGCGTCGCTCGAACGGGAAGAGAAAAATGGCTATGAGCAGCGATCTGGGAAGCGGCGCGATCGGTTTTCCTTCCCAGCGCCGCGAAGTTCTGTCTTCATAGGCGCGCGCCAAAACTCTGGTGCATACTGTTTACAAAATTATGGATCCATTACCGACTGTTTTACTAAAGCCCGGCGAAGCCGATCGTATTGTTGCCGGCCACCCCTGGATTTATCACTCCTCGATCCTGCGTCTCACCGCACCCGCTGCTGACGGCGAACTCGTGCAAGTCAAAGATCATCGTCAACGCATGCTCGGTGTCGGTTTTTTCAACTCGAAATCCAAGATTCATGTGCGCGTGATTGCGCCGGATCGCGTCGAGGTCAATGAAGCTTTCTTCGAACAACGCATTCGTGAGGCGCTCGGCGTGCGCCAGCGCTATCTGCCGAACGCCACTTCGTTTCGCGTCGTCAATGCCGAGAGCGACTTCCTGAGCGGCTTGATCGTGGACAAATACGAAGACGTGATCGTGGTTCAGATTTCGGCGCTGGGCATGGATCAACGCAAAGGCATGATCCTGTCGGTATTGAAAAAGCTTTTTTCCCCACGCGCCATCGTGGAACGCAGCGACGTGGCCTCGCGCAAGTTTGAAGGACTCACCGAAGCGAACGGCGTCATTGAAGGCCATCTCAGCGGGCCGGTTTCCGTGAATCTCAACGGGCTAAAGTTCGAGACCGATCTGCTCGCCGGACACAAAACGGGCATGTACCTCGACCAGCAAACGAGTTATCAGGCGGTGTCGCAATTTGCCAAAGGTGCGCAGGTGCTGGATTGCTTCAGCTTTCTTGGCGGATTTGGATTGCACGCGGCACGTGCCGGCGCATTGCACGTTTACATGCTGGATCAAAGTGCGGACGCGATCGCCGCAGCCAAGCGGAACGCGGAGGCGAATGGACTTTCGGGCAATTGCTCCGCCGAAGAGACGAATGTCTTTGACTGGCTCAAAGCCCAAACCAAAACCGGTCCCAGCGAGAAACTCGTGCCGAAGTTCGATCTGGTCATTCTCGATCCGCCTTCGTTCACCCGCAATCGCGCTTCCGTGCCGGATGCCTTGCGCGGCTACAAAGAAATCCATCTGCGCGCGTTGAAACTGCTTCGTCCCGGCGGCCGACTGGCGACCTTTTGCTGCTCACATCATGTCGATGCATCATTGTTTCAGGACACCGTGCTTTCCGCGGCCTACGATGCGCACAAAATTCTCCGCCGCGTCGCCACATATTCGCAATCGCCCGATCACCCGATCATTCCAATGATTCCCGAAACGGAATACCTCAAAGGCTTCGCGTTCGAAGTGGTGCGGTAAATCGGCCGACAGAACCGGCGCAACAACTACTTCTTGGTCTTCGGACCGAAGATGTTCAGCAGTTCATTGATGGGCGACTGAGCCGGAGCATTCGTGGCCGGGGCGTTGGTTGCTCCCGGAGCATTGGTTGAGGTCGGTTGGCCGCCGCCCAAAATGCCGCCCAAACCCTGGATCAGGTTCCCGACGCCGTTCGTGCCCGTGGTGGCGCCCCCGATTCCACGCAGAACCTGTCCGGCGGTTCCGCCGAATTGTTCAGCGGTCAAGAGCGCAATACGCGCAAGGTCTGGTTTCGGTTTCGGATCGTCGATCGTTCCCGAAACGTGAGCGACGGTGCCCAGATCGACGTAAGCATTATTGGTATCATCCGATCCTTTGAAGCCCGCACGCGCTGCGAGATTTCGGCTCAACGCGAAGGTCACCGGCATCTTGTTGATCGGCGAATTCGTAAACACCGGCGCAATGGCAATCGTTCCCTGGCTGCTCGCCGCGAAGGCTGAGCCGACCGCGCGCACCTGCGACAGATTGATCGTTCCGTTGCCGATTTTGATGTCGGCCAAAATCAGGTTCACCGGAGAATCGGCGAGTTCAGGCAGGCGCAACGCCGTGACGATCGGCACCAGAATCAAGCGCACCTTGCGGCCAGTTAACTGAATGTTCGCGTTGGTAAAGGAGAGGTGGACCTGGCCGTGGAGTTTTTTTTTCATGCTGTGGCCCGGCGTGCCCGCGCCGTTCAAAAAAACATGCGCAAAAAAACAGCCCAGGGCGCGGCCGCGATAAT
>JBQCEJ010000073.1:0-6427 GCA_051960355.1 Verrucomicrobiota bacterium
TCACAACAGCCCCAACCGCCAGGTTTGTGGACGTCTTTACGACTGGTCGCTCGAACCCACGGCCGCGTTGTATTTCACGCAAAACGCGCTGCAACCGCTCCATGCGCAATACGACTTCATCAAGAACACCGTTTCCGTGAACAACGAGTTTCCGCGCAACTTCAAAAATTATCGCGTGTCCGCGCGCGTTTTAAACTTCGACATGAAAGAGGTTTATCATCAGGCGGCCACGGTGAATCTTCCGGCGGACGGCGTGGCCAATGATGTGATTCAAGTGCGGCTGCCGGAAAATCTTTCGCCGGTTCACTTCATCCGGCTTGATCTGGCGGACGCCAAAGGTAAGGCGGTGGCCCAGACATTTTATTGGCGTTCAAATCAAGCTTACCAACCGGGTCGCACCCGCACCGGGCCGCTCTATGCGGGATTCGAAGAGCTGAACCTGCTGCCGCGCGTGCAACTCAAGGCTCGCGCCAGGCAGAGCCGGGAAAAGGGCGCGAACTTTTATCACGTTACCCTGAAAAATCCGAGTTCACACCTGGCGTTCTTCGTCTGGCTACGATTGCAGGATGCGGCAACTTGCAAGCCGATCCGGCCCGCATTTTATGACGACAATTTCCTTGCACTTCTGCCGGGCGAATCGCGGACGGTAACGATCGAGTACAGCGGCGCAATTGCCCCGGCGTCCACCAGGCTGATGTTGGACGGTTGGAATGTGAAAGGCGAACAGTTGAAACCTTGATTGAATAATAAATGCGCTCACTTTCCTGCCGCCTGCCAGGGCGGAATTGCCTCACGCTCTCGCTTCTGCTGCTGGGACTGGCTTCCGGACTCTCCGCCGCCGAGAGTCCGGCGGGCGCGCCGGGAGCGTCATTGGCGCCGGTGACGTATTGTCTGGATGGCCGGAGCCTTCAGGAATCGCGACGCAGGATTCTGGCCCATGATCCATCGCTGGCCAGGGCGGTGGCCGTACTCCGCCGCGATGCTGATCAAGCGCTTGGCCGAAAACTGTTGGCCGTCACAGACAAGCCTTTCCCGGCGCCCAGTGGCGACAAACATGATTATGTGAGCCTCTCCAAATACTTCTGGCCCGATCCGAAACGTGCCAACGGCCTGCCTTATATCTCGCGCGACGGCCGGGCCAGTCCGGAGAACAAGCAGTACGATTCCATGCGCACCGGAGGAACCAAATAACGGAGCGAAGTTTTCTGTTCGCCTCGTTTCAAACTCATAATTCTCGAATCTGAGCAGGCATTTAACCTGCTGTCTACGATGGCCTTATGTCACTGCAACCCGAAGCTCGTCAATTGTCTCCTGAAGAGATTCAAGCTTACATCAGCAGTCTGAACGAGAAGCTGGAGGAAGCTACCGAGGCGTTGGTGTCTTTTGAAAAGCAGAGTGCGGATCAGGTCATGCAAGGCCTGGCTGAAATCAACAGGACCATCCATCAACTCAGCCATTCTTGCATCCACGAAATGTGAGCAGCCGGTTGCGCGCAGTTGCGCAGTTGGCGGCAGATAACGAAGCCGCACGGGCCGGCTTCATAGGCCAGGCGCAGCTCGAGTTGTCCGCAGCGAGTTTCCTGACGAGTTTGTCCACCGAGTCGAGGGTTCCGCCGATAATTCCGTAGCGGCGAACCTCGGGGGAGTTCTGAGGCGCGGTGGAAGCGGCAATGGAATGTTTGTGGACGTCGAGGCCCAGGAAGTGAATGATTGGGTTCATGGGTGTTTGGTTTCTTTCATGGATGGTTCAGGCGCGACAAACGTCTCTCATATTGCGGACAGGCCCGCACAGACTGATAACCCGCGCAACCACATCAAACACCCACTCTTTCACTTTGTTAAGCCATATGAGAGCATCGCGCGCCATTTACCGTCAAACGAACATGAAAGCAGCAGCCATTTTGTTTTTCATTGCAGCCACGACCTTGGCGTTGGCGGCAGACAAGCTCATGGACGACAAGTTAGCCGCCAAGGCCGATGTCGTCGTTCGCGCGAAGCTCTTGTCCGTGGACGCGCGAGCGGACAAGTATGCGACATTCCGCGTGCATGTGCTTCAGGTGTTCAAGAGTCCGCCGGACACGAAGCTGACCAACAAGTTGTCCGTGGCGGCTTACAGTTGGAAGCCCGGCGTGCCGGATGGAGAGTCCACACTTTACTTGGAGCGTTACGGCAACGAGGCCACCAACGGACTGTGGAAGCTTGTCGGAGGCGAGGCTTCTACCGGAGTGAGCCACAACACAAAATGACGCGGCCTAACGGGCAAAGATAGCTTTGGCCGACGAAGGGAGCGCCGAAGCTATCGGTGGTTGAACGAGCCGGGTAAGATTTCAAGCTCCTTGTCTTTTTCTTTTGCGCCCCTTTTCCGTCAACTCCGAGGTGCCGTGTTGCCCCGGACGTCGGTTTGCCGCAACGGCCCACCGCCCAAGCCCGACGGCTGCCCCTCGGACGCCGGTTCAGCCTCTGGAACCGGGCGAAAACCCCGACCCTCACCGTGGTTTTCCCGCGACCGATCAGGGGTCGATAATCTTTGAACTCGACGAGTTGTTGGAACTGGGAGATAGAAGGGAGGTTGATTTTCATCCCGGCAGGCTGCCGGGAGACCAAAAAAGGAGCGACCAAAACAGGAGCATGCAACGCAAGCCCCAATCCACCTGCCGCACAGCGGCTCAGTTCAATCAAGCGCGAGGCGGTGTGAAAACTCCAGGCGCGAAATTCGGTAACGACCAAATTTTCGATATGGGAAAAGTTGATGAAATGAGCAGGCGGATTCGATGGTCGGAAAATGAGTTTTCACACAGCCTCCCGCTGGAGCCAACCGTCGATAGCGCATTCAGTTCCGCTACGCGGGCGACGCCACGAGTCGGCGGTGGCTCAGCTTTTGTCCGTTCGACGACTGCATGAACACGCCCGTTAAGATAGGAGTCGCCATCTTTGTGCTTGTCGGGGTATTTGCGTTGACATGGTTTGTCTATTATCCCCACAGCCCGCTTGGCAAGCAGGAGACGAATCTCAAATTGGCCGAAAAGCATCAGCCGAAAGTGGAGACGAGTTTGCGCCAATTGACCGGCGCGGACAGAATCAGAGTTGGCGTCTATACTGGCTTGGGAGGTTCGCTCAGCGTTTCTGGAGACGTTGCGGATGATCAGACAGCCGAGCGTGTGATCAGTGCTGTTCTGGCGAGCGGACCGCCAGTTACAGTTCAGTTCCTGCTCACAGTTGGAGAGACGAATATCATCCGAAAGGTCGTCAACGGACAAAGATAGCTTTGGCCGACGAAGGAGCGCCGGAGCTATCGGTGGTTGAACGAGACCGGTAAGATTTCGAGCTCCTTGTCTTTTCCTTTTGCGCCCCTTTCCCGTCAGCTCCGAGGTGCCGTGTTGCCCCGGACATCGGTTCAGCCTCTGGAACCGAGCCACAACCCCGATCCTTACCGTGGTTTTGCGGACGTATTCCTTTTTCGTGGCGGTCGATAATCTTTGAGCTCGACGAGTTGTTGAAACTGGGAGATAGAAGGGAAGTTGATTTTCATCCCGGCAGGCTGCCGAGGAAGCTGACAAAGGACAAAACCAGGTGAAATGAAATCAGACCTCAAACCCACCTGCCGTACAGCGGCTCAGTTCAACCAGACGCAGCCAACACGGGATGGCGCTGGCAGATCCAATGTCGCGGGCGGAGCGTTTTGGTCCCGTGTGGCTGCGCGGCGTTCGGCGAAACGGCGAAAGACTACGTAAACCACGGTGTTTATACTCACGATGCAAAGGATGGCGCACGCATTCACCCTTGTTGAGCTGTTAGTTGTCATCGCTATTTTGGTAGTTTTGGCAGCTCTGCTGTTTCCAGAGCTGTCCCGCTCCAAGGGAAAAGCGCAGCAGATTCAATGCGTGAGCAATCTCCACCAATTGGGTGTTGGTTTGCAGAATTTTTCAGCCGACAACCACGCTTACCCGTCGGGCATTGCCGGAACGAATAGCGATAATCCAGGGCCGTGGTTTGTGCAGATGCAGCGCGGAGGTTTTGATGTGTCGAGGCCCCGAACCAATTTTATTTCAGAGGGAATATGGCGATGCCCCTCGGCACCGCTGAGCGTAGATCCCCTCAGCTACGGCTACAACGCGTACGGCAATCGGGCGAATGGAAGCCCGACCAACGCCCTTGGGCTTATGGGACACTTCGTTTCGTTTTCGGCTATGTTTGAGCCCATTAAGGAGTCCGAAGTGACTGTTCCAAGCGACATGATGGCCATCGGTGACGTAATAGGTGGGGGGTTGTTCTTCATGCGTATGTCGCTTGATTATCTTGACAGAAACGGGCGTGCTTCTGCGCGCCATCAGCGCAAAGTGAACGTAATGTTTTGCGATGGTCACGTTGAATCACCAACCTTGAAGAGCGTGTTTCAGGACACCAGCGACACCGCGTTGGTTCGTTGGAATCGCGATCATTTGCCCCATCGAGACAGACTATGAAGCCGAACGGACAAAGATAGTTTTGGCCGACGAAGGAGCGCCGAAGCTATCGGTGGTTGAACGGGCCCGGGTAAGATTTCGAGCTCCTTGTCTTTTCCTTTTCCGTCCCTTTTCCGTCAGCTCCGAGGTGCCGTGTTGCCCCGGACGTCGATTTGCCGGAACGGCCTACCGCTATCTGTGTGCATCCGTGTTGACCTGTGGTTAGAAGCGGGCTTCGGAACGGTGTGGCGGAACAACTGTTGGCGGCCGCGCAATGGGATCAGTTCATTGAGCAGGACTGCCGAAATGGCGCACGCGTTGCGGTCGCGGCAAGCCGATTCCGTTTTGAAGCGACTGATCCGAGCCGGCTTATTCTGTTCTGTTCGGATCGTCCTCGTCGCGGTAGCGCCAAGGGCGTCAAACACATTTTTGCTGAAAGATTGCGTGTGGTTGCGGGTTGAAGGGGAGAGTTGGCGCGTGTTGGCGTGTCGGATTTAAGGCTCCTGAATTGTTCCAAAAAACACGGGTTGCGGTGCGCGCGTGCCGGTCAACTCGACTCATCCTGATGACGACGCAAACCTTCCCGCGTGGCTGCGTGCGCGTGATGTTTTGGCCGGTGAGGGTGGAAAAAACGGTTCGCCCCGAAAACGTGAGCGGTGCAGAAATGGTGCACAAATGGTGCGAAAACATTCCTTGTCGGGGCTGGACTGATTTTCAGCCCGGGACAAAGCAGTGTGTGCGACGACGCCCATTCGGCGCCGACCAGATGATGTTCAGCTTGTCTGCGCTGAAATTTCCTTGAAACGCTGAGTTGAAGAAGTCTAGGGTCGGGCGGGTCAGTTCAATCCCATAAACACCAAGGAGATATGATGAAGCTCTACAAGTCATTTGCGGTCAGCCTGTTTCTTTTTCTGCTGTTCCCCAATCCATTGGCGGCGACGACCCGGTATGTTTCACTGACTGGAGCTCATGTTGTTCCGTTTACGAGTTGGGCCGACGCAGCCACGAACATCCAGAGCGCGATCGATGCCGCCGTGGATGGTGATACGATTTGGGTGACGAATGGCGTTTACAGCACGGGCGGGAAAGTGATGGCGGGCGACCTGACGAATCGGGTCGCATTGGACAAAGCGCTCACCGTCCGCAGCGTGAATGGACCGCAAGGTACGGTTCTCACCGGAGCGGGAGCGACGAATGGCGTTGCGGCCGTCCGTTGCGCCTGGCTGACCAACGGGGCCGTTTTGCAAGGCTTCACGCTCGAAGCTGGGGCCACCCGCACCAGCGGCGACAATGTCACTTTGCTGAGGGGCGGTGGAGTCTGGTGCGCTTCCTCGAACGCTTCGGTTTTTAATTGCGTCATTCGCTCCAATGCCGCCAATAATTTTGGTGGCGGCGCGTATCAGGGAAAATTGGTTAACTGCCTGATCAGCACCAATCGCACGACCGCTGGGAGCGGCGGCGCTGCTTGCGATGTCATTCTGGTGAACTGCACCGTGGTGAGTAACGGAAACTACGGTGTTTATCAAACGGCTCCCAACCTGCTGAAGATCACCAACAGCATCGTCTATTTCAATGCCCCTGCAAATTTCCCGGGAGGCGTCTCCTGTTACAATTCCTGCACCACTCCGTTGCCGACTGGCTCCGGGAATTTCACGAACCAGCCCGGCTTTTTCCTCGATGCGCTGCATCTGACGAGTGCTTCCCCCTGCCGCTGTGCCGGGTTGAGCGTCGCATCGGGAACGGACATTTTCGGAAATGCCTGGGCCACGCCACCGTCGATCGGTTGCGCTGAATGGCAAGCCTCGCCTTTCATCCCGGTGCCGCGCGTTGAACTGACCGGCGATCCGGTTGGCTTCACTGTCTCTGTCTCGGCTGTCGGCGGAGAGGAACCCTTTTCCTTTCAATGGCTGAAAGATGGAATGCCACTCCAGAATGATGGCCATTTTTCCGGCACAGAAACGATCGGATTAACTGCCGTCGGGATTC
>JBQCEJ010000074.1:0-11756 GCA_051960355.1 Verrucomicrobiota bacterium
GAAGCCCAACGGTGCCTGGCCGAACTCAATTTTCAACGAACCGAGGAAAACAGACGACGCGAAATGGAAAACACGGCGCTCGTGTCAGCTGGTCTCGCGCCCAAATCGCTCTTACCGGTTTTGACTCTGGGCAGCGGCATCAATACCGGCCTCGTGACGGTTGGACTAATGGGCTCAGAGGCGCACATCTCAAATTACACGGTTTTTGGCCGTGAAGTGAATCTGGCCAGTCGGTTGGAAAGCCTTTCGGGTCGCGGGCGCATCCTGATCAGCGACGCCACTTATCAGAGCTTGGTGGAGGACGATCCCGACTTGGCCGCCCGCTGCATTTTGCTGCCGCCAGCCAATCTGAAAGGCATCCGCTCGGCCGTGAAAATTTACGAGGTGCCATGGCAGCAGCAAACAACGGCTCCGATATCAGCTGCTCCGGATTTGACCCGCGTGTGAAGCACTCCGCGTTCGGGGCCAAATATTCAGCGTGAGAACCGCGCCCCACTGTTCAGCTTTCATCCTCGTCTTCCAATGTCGATGCGGTAACATTCGATTATGCGAACCGCCATTTACCCGGGCAGCTTTGACCCTTTAACCAATGGGCATTTGGATGTCATTGAGCGTGCAGTCAAGTTGTTTGACCGCGTCGTTGTCGCCGTGGCCAAGAACGAAAGCAAGCAGCCGCTGTTTACAATGGAAGAACGCCTGCAGTTGGTGCGTGACTCGGTCAAACACCTGCCCAACGTAGAGGCGGACACCTTTGGATGTTTGCTGGTCGATTATGCCGAGCAACAATCCGCGCAGGCCATCCTTCGCGGCTTGCGCGCCGTCTCCGACTTTGAATTTGAATTTCAGCTGGCCCTGATGAATCGTAAATTGAACGAGAAAATCGAAACGATTTTTATGATGCCGAAGGACACTTATACATTCCTGAGTTCGCGCATCATCAAAGAAATCGCTCGTTTGAACGGCGACGTCAGCACATTTGTTCCTGAGAACGTGCGCATCGCCCTTCACGAGAAATTGAAAACGCTGCCAAATTGAAATTTTATGCCGCTGCTAGTTAATCTCCGTCATCTGGAGGAAGACAATCTATCCTTGCAAGGCGAGTTGCCCGTGGAGGAACTCGACCTCGATGTTCACGATGAACTCATGCGTGCCGAGACGCCGCTGGAATATGACATCGAAGTGCAACTGATCGAACATAACCTGCTGGTCAACGGACGGCTCAGCTTGACCTTGGAATGTCAATGCGCCCGTTGTCTGAAACCGTTCCGGCACAAGCTCGAAGTGAACGAATGGGCGCAGCTTTTGCCGCTCGAAGGCGAGGAAAAGGTTCCGGTCGCCAACGATTTCGTGGACTTGACGCCCTATATGCGGGAAGATATTCTCCTCGAGTTTCCGCAACATCCGTTGTGCGAGGCAGACTGTCGTGGTCTGCCAAAAAAAGACTCTGGCGAGTCTGATAAAACCAGCGACCCGAGCCAACAGGCGGAAGAGACGTCGGCATGGGCTGAACTGGATAAACTGAAGTTTAAATAAGTAAATTTAGAAGATTATGGGCGTTCCAAAAAGAAAACCGTCAAAGAGCCGTCAGCGTATGCGCCGTGCTTACAACAGCGTCATGACCCTGCCCCAACTGAGCACCTGCCCTCAGTGCGCAGCGCCGTTCGTGCCTCACCGCGTGTGCCCGGCCTGCGGCTTTTATAAGGGACGCCAGGTTCTGACCGTCACTGCTGGAGCTTAATCAGTAAAGAGCGCAAAACCGTTTCGGTTTGCGCTCTTTTCTTTTATGCGAATAGCAGTGGATGTCATGGGTGGCGATCACGGGAGCGCGGTCGTCATAGAAGGCGTCAAACAGGCGTTGGCAGCAGATCCAGCGATTCAAGCCATCTTCCTTGTTGGCAATGAAGCGGAAATCAAATCCGCTCGCCAGAAAGCCCAACTCACCGATCCTCGCGCGAAGACGATCCATGCCAGCGAAGTGCTGACCATGGAAGACAAGCCGCTCGAAGGCATCCGGCGCAAAAAGGATTCTTCGATGGTTCGCGCCATCGAGCTGGTCTATGAGGGCAAAGCCGACGCCGTCATTTCGCCCGGCAACACCGGCGCATTGGTCGCGGGCTCGATGAAGCTGCGCCGACTGGAGGGAGTCAAACGTCCGGCAATCGCCACCCGCATGCCTTCGAAGACGGGTGATTTCGTCTTGCTAGACGCCGGAGCCAATGACGTTTGCGAACCCTTGCACCTCGCGCAATTCGCCGTGATGGGCAACATCTACGCGAAAGAAATTCTCGGACTGGCCAATCCCCGCGTCGGGGTGCTCAGCAACGGTTCGGAGGAAACCAAAGGCAACGAACTGACCCGCGAAGCCGCGCGACTCTGCTCTCAACTCAAGATCAATTACATCGGCTACGTCGAAGGTTTCGATCTGTTCGACGATGCCGTGGACGTTGTCGTGACCGATGGTTTCACCGGCAATGTCGTTTTGAAGGCAGCGGAAAGCCTCAGCCGCGCCATGATGCACCTGCTGAAAACCGAACTGACAGCCAACCCGCTTCGCAAGTTCGGCGCCATGCTTTCGCGCGGGGCTTTTCGCCAACTCAAGCACCGGGTCGATCCCGAAGTCTACGGCGGCGCCGTTTTGCTGGGCTTGAACGGTGTTGTCATCAAAGCGCACGGCTCCTCACGCGAGCGCGCTATCACCAATGCGATTCGCGTGGCGACGGAAGAAATTTCGCATGGCGTGAACCAGATCATTTCGCAGCAGATCACTCAGGCCAACGAACGCCTTATTGCGGCTGAAACTGCCACGACTCCGGTTGTCCCTGTATGAGTTCACCCACCACTCAGATCTTTAAAAACCCTCGCGCCAAACACAATTTCCAAGGCCGCAGTTGTTCCATTGCCGGCGTCGGTTCTTACGTGCCGGCAAGAGTCATGACCAATGCCGACTTGGAAAAGATCGTCGATACCACCGACGAATGGATTACCACGCGCACAGGCATCAAAGAGCGGCACATCGCGGCGGAAAACGAATTCACCTCCGATCTCGGCACGGAAGCGGCCCGGCGCGCCATGGCCAAGGCGGGAATCACGGCCGACCAGATCGATCTGATTATCGTTGCGACCATTACGCCGGACATGCCCTTCCCTTCCACGGCCTGCCTGGTTCAGCATAAATTGGGTGCCAAGCGGGCTGCTGCGTTCGACCTGGAAGCTGCCTGCTCTGGCTTTATCTACGCTTTGGAAATTGGACAGCAATTCATCATGTCTCGCACCTACGACACGGTGCTGGTCATTGGCGCGGAAAAGCTTTCCTCCATCACCGATTGGACGGATCGCAACACTTGCGTGCTGTTCGGTGACGGCGCTGGCGCAGCCATTCTCCAGAGCCGCCCGAGTTCGCACGGGTTGCTCACCGCTGTAATGGGAGCGGATGGCGGCAAGTCGGATTTGCTCTTCATGCCTGCGGGAGGAAGCCGTTGTCCCGCGTCGGCCAAGACAGTGGATGCACGTCTGCACTATTTGCGAATGGAGGGGAAAGAGACCTTCAAGAATGCGGTGCAGGCGATGCAAACTGCAGCGGGAGAGGCATTGCGCCGCTGCGAGTTGGACATTTCCCAGATCAAGTGCGTGATCCCACATCAGGCAAATCGACGCATCATAGATGCCGTCGGAGAAAGACTCGGCGCGACGCCTGAACAACTTTTTGTGAATCTGGATAAATACGGAAATACGTCGGCGGCATCGGTTGCGATCGCCTTGGATGAAGCCGTTGAGTCGGACCGTATTAAGCGAGGAGATTTGATTCTGCTGGTGGTATTTGGCGCCGGGTTGACTTGGGGTGCGGCGGTCATTGAATGGTAGACCCGATTTGACGCGGGCAGGAGGTATGTTACTTTAATCAAGCTTCTATGAGCGCACGAAAAATCGAAAACTCGGGTTCCATTCAAAACGTCACTGTCGAAGCAAGGCAAGCTCGCCTCACACTTTCCCCAGGATCCGTCATCATCCACAAAAGCGGAATTGAATTTCGCAGTTCCACGGCATTTGCGCCGTGGACGGAGATGACGTTGAGCCTTGAATCCCACCAGGAGAACAGCAAAGTCACCTGCTCCGGCGTGGTGATTTCCTGCACCGGAAATAAACACGCCGGCTATCACGTTTCGATGGTTTTCACCAGCCTCACGAAACAGGCGCAGGCCCGGTTGAGCACCATGGCTTACTCGCCTTTGAGCTGATCCCCGGAAGCCATTCTTCCCGAGTCGCCGGTCCAACCGACTCACAAATTTTCCTCAAAAATTCCCCGCACGGACTCTGCTGGCAGACACTTTCCTATTGGCTCGCAGTGCCTCTTTGATAGGCTGGCGACATGGAAATGTTTCATAAGATTTTGAAAGCCGCAGTAGACGGCGGCGCGTCCGATATCCACATCAAGGTCGGAACACCGGTCATTTTCCGCATGAGTCGCCAGCTCGTGGCGATTGAATGCCCTTACCCAGCCGAGGACTGGATGAATTCAGTCGTAAAACAGATCACTCCGCCTCATCTGGTGGAAAAACTGCAAGCGGAACGCGAGATCGATTTTTCCTATTTCATTCCCGGAATCGGACGCTTCCGAACCAACCTGTTTCAACAACGCGGACAGTGGTGTTTCGCCATGCGTCTCGTGAAATCTGCCGTTCCTGGCTTTGAGGAACTCGGATTGTTGCCGATCGTAAAAAAAATTGCCGAAGCGCCTCGCGGCATTGTACTCGTGGCCGGTTCCACGGGTTCCGGCAAATCGACCACGCTGGCTGCAATGGTCGAACACATTAATGCCAATTTCAAAAAGCACCTCGTCACGCTGGAAGACCCGATCGAGTACGTGTTTGAGGACAATCAGTCTGTGATCGAACAACGGGAAGTCGGGCTGGACACACTTTCCTTCCATCATGCGCTCAAGCACGTGTTGCGTCAGGATCCCGACATCATCATGGTCGGTGAAATGCGCGATGCCGTCAGTTTCACTGCGGCCATGAGCGCGGCCGACACGGGTCACCTTGTGCTCTCCACCTTGCACACCACCAATGCCGCTCAATCCATCAGCCGTATTCTGGATTTCTTCAAAGCCGATGAACGCGAGCAGATTCGTCGGCAGCTCTGCGGCTGTATGCAGGCGGTGATTTGCCAGCGAATGGTCACGACGGTCAGCGGCACCATGACCCCGGCGCTCGAGATTCTGATCAATACGCCCACGGTCAAAAAGCTGATCGAAGAAAATCGCCTCGACAAATTGTCTGCCGCGATCGAAACCGGCACTGAGGACGGCATGCTGAATTTCAATCAGGCGCTGTTCCAACTGGTGAAAGACGGCAAAGTTTCTCAAAAAGAAGCCTTGGCCAAAGCCAGCAACCCGCAGGCGCTCGAAATGAATTTCAAAGGAATTTTCCTCGACGAAGGCCGCCGAATTCTCGGCTGAAACTCCCCTCCACTCAGGCAATCTCGCGAATGTAAACCTCGCGCTCATCGAGGTTCTTCACGATCATATCGACCGTGCGCTCGATCGCTCCAAGATTCTCGCGGACGACCTTGCGGGCATTGCGCCCCAGCTCTTCCCGGCGCGAAGCATCGGCCAACAGTTCCGCGAGGGCCGTCTCGAGCCCGGCGGCGTCTTTCACCTGAACCGCTCCGTTTTGCGCGACAAAGTTTTGCGACACCTCCGCGAAGTTCTGCATATTCGGACCAAACACCATCGCTTTACCAAGCGCTCCCGGTTCGATGGGATTTTGGCCACCCTGCGCTTTGAGGCTTTTGCCGACAAAGATGACGGTGGCGTGCTCGTAAAAGTACTTCAACTCGCCGGTGGTGTTCACCAGGAGACAATCCACTTCGCCCGGCTGACACTGCACAGTCGAGGTGATTTCACTGCGAAATAGAAACTTCACGCCGCGCTCCTGCAGTTCCCGCCCGACTTCTTTTCCGCGTTCAAAATGGCGCGGCACGAGAATGAGAAACAGATTCGGAAAACGGTTCCGCAGTCGCAGGAATTGATCAGCAATAACGGCCTCTTCGCCGGAGTGGGTGCTGCCACAAACCAGCAGCAGCGCATCTTTTCCCACGCCGATGCGTTGCAACAGTGCCGGAACGTCGAGCACTCGCTTTTCGTCCAGTTTGGCGGCATCGAATTTGAGGCTGCCGACGACGTGAATGGCTTCCGGTCGGCAACCCAACTGTTGCAGACGTTTTGCGTCTGCCTCGTTTTGGGTGCCGATGCCGGCGAACGAAGCGAACAGTTGGCGAAAGATGAAACCAAACCGTTGGTAGCCGCGGAAAGAGCGATCCGACAATCGGGCGTTCACCAGAAACAGGGGAATGCCCAGATCACGGGCGCGCCAGAGGAAGTTGGGCCAGATTTCGCTTTCGACCAGCACAATGGCTTTGGGACGAATCGAAGCCAGGGCGCGCATCACATAAGGCCGTCGATCGATCGGGTAATAGATTTTGCTGATGTGCGTAGGCAGCTTTTTCTGCAACTCGCCCATCCCCGTGGTTGTGGTGGTGGAAACCACGATTTTGAGATTGGGCACGCGAGGTTCGAGAGCCCGAATCAACTGCGTGCAGATGTTCACCTCGCCAACGCTGACGGCGTGCATCCAAAGCACCTGACGGTTGGTGATGGCCTGTTTGAGTTTGGAATCGAAGGCCCCGAAGCGCTGGCCAAAACCGGTCGTCCAATTGCCTCGCCGCCGCAGCCGCATGAAATAATAGGGCGACGCGAGGACGAAACCGATCGTGAAAAGAATGTTATAAAGAACGCGCACTCAATTTGTCCATTTCCAGCCCGGTATTCTGGTAAAATCCACCACGGGTGCAATTCAATTTGCATCCGTGACCGCTCGACGGGTGCATCCTGACACTGCCCCCGGAGCGCGACCTTCAGGTCGCTTCAATCTGCATTCTTTTTGTTTTAAATAATTGCCCTGCGGGGTTGCGCACGTTGAAGCGGCGTAAAAGCCGCGCTCCTCCTGCAAATTGAACCGGGGCAGTGTCAGGATGCACCCCCGCTCGACCAAGCCGAATGTTTCAGTATCGAAAGAAAAGCCACCAGACGATGGCCAGCATGGGCAACATGAATGGCAGCGTGAACCTGAAGATGTATCCGAGGAACGATGGCGTGTTGACCTTTTGCTGGTCGGCAATGGATTTCACCATGAAGTTGGGTCCGTTGCCAATATAGGTATTCGCGCCGAAGAAAACCGAGCCGATGCTGATGGCTAGGATGTATTTGTTCAGAAGGACATTCCCGAGCAGAAAAGAGACTTCAATTTCAGAAACGCTCACATTGCGGGCCTGAACATGATCTGCATGATACCGCTGAAGCGCTAAAAAAGTGTTCTTGATCTGCTCGGCGTGCGCCCCGGTCAGGGTAGCCAAATCGGCTCCCCCGTTTTGAACGAGATGTTGCACTTGAGTGACGATGTCTTTGTCCACGAACGAACCGAAGGTGGCGCTCAAGAAACTCAGGTACGTCGGCGCATTATCAAGCACACTGGAAAGCGTTCCACTGCCCCAATAGAAGAGGCCGGACGCCGGATCGGCTCCCAAGAGACTTCGGGCGTTCAAACCCAACCAGTCCAAAGCCGGCATCATGGTTGCAAATATCCCAATGAACAAAATCGCCACCTCTTTGATCGGATGAAAATTGAAGTGATTCGCCTCATGCACCGGCTTTTTCGTCGTGAAGTAGGAACCCACGGCGGCGGCGAGCATCAGCGATTCGCGCAGGAACGGTGGGTTGTTGATGAACACGGCACCAAGGATGACGGCCAGAAAGAAAATGTTGGAAAGGCCTTCAAATCGCCATCGTTCATGAGCCGTTTCGTTCATCCGGACCTCGCGCGGCGCCTTGCGGAAGTTCATCCGATCCACGACATAAAACATGACCAGGAGAATGGCAATGCCCGCAACCCACATCGGGAGGCAATGTTCCGCGACCCACCAGAACGGAATGCCTTGCAGATAGCCGAGGAACAACGGCGGATCGCCAATCGGCGTGAGACAACCGCCGACGTTTGAGACGATGAAGATGAAGAAAACAATGTGGTGCGCGGTAACGCGGTATTTGTTCATCCGAATCCACGGCCGGATTAGCAGCATTGAAGCGCCGGTGGTTCCGAGCAAGTTGGCAATGATCGCGCCGACCAGAAGAAAAACAACGTTCACGGCGGGCGTGGCTTCACCTTTCACGTTGATGTGAATGCCGCCCGAAACCACAAACAGTGAACCGATCAGGGCGATAAAGCTGACATATTCATGGGCGACGCTCAGCACTCTTTCCGAGGCGTGCAGGCCGACCAAATAATAGATCAATGTCACTGCCGCAAGGGCGTAGGCCACCTTGGCGTAGTGTTTCGACCACCAGTCCGGGAAAAAAAGCGGCGCCAGCGCAATGGCGGCCAGCAAAACGCCGAACGGTAAAATCATCCAGGGGTTCGGCTGAATCGCCATCGAGTCCATGTCGCGAAAAGCTAGAAGAAAGGCCCGACCTGTCAAACCGAAAGCCCGCAGAACGGCTGGATTCGATTTGTGATTTGATTGAACACAATATTGTTTCGACAAACCGCCCTCCCGATTTGATCAGGAGGGCGGCGATCGGAAATGTAAACAGGGTTACTTCTCTTCCGGAATTCGCATTCCGTAAAAGGAGCGGTAAACGAAGATCAACGCCACGACGAAGAAGAACGCGCCGATGCCGATCTTCAAGGATTTCTGAGCGGCGGGCATGGTCACGGCGATTTCCACCGCCAGCAAACCGAACAACGTGGTGAACTTGATAACCGGGTTCAGCGCCACCGAGGAAGTGTCTTTGAACGGATCGCCAACGGTATCCCCGACGACCGTTGCCGCGTGCAGTTCGGTTCCCTTCTGGCGCAGATCGACTTCAACGATTTTTTTGGCGTTATCCCAGGCGCCACCGGCGTTGGCCATGAAGATGGCTTGGAACAATCCAAAGAACGCGATGCCGATCAGGTAACCAATGAAGAAGTAAGGATTAAAGAACGGCAGCGCCAGCGCGAAGCAGAACACGACGATGAAGATGTTCCACATGCCTTTCTGGGCATACACGGTGCAGATGCGGACTACTTCCTTGCTGTCCTTTTCCGACGCCGTGGTCGAGTCGAGTTTCATGTGTTCTTTGATGTAAACCACCGCGCGATAGGCACCCGTCACGACCGCCTGACAGGAGGCGCCGGTGAACCAATAGATCACTGAACCGCCCATGATGATTCCGAGAATGATTTCGGGCTGCACGATGGACAGCTTGGTAACCACGCCGCCGAACAGATTTTCAAGCAGCATGATAATGCCGAACACCATCGTCGTGGCGCCGACGACGGCTGTGCCGATGAGCACCGGCTTGGCTGTGGCCTTGAAGGTGTTGCCCGCACCGTCACCTTTTTCCAATTGATACTTGGCGTTCTCGAAATCCGCTTCAAAGCCGAACTCGCGTTGAATTTCTTCCTTGATGCCTTTGCGCGCTTCGATCTGGCTCAGCTCATAAACCGATTGCGCGTTGTCGGTGACCGGACCGTAGCTGTCCACCGCAATTGTCACCGGTCCCATGCCCAAGAAACCGAAAGCGACAAGGCCGAACGCAAAGATCGGCGCCGCAAATGCAAACTGCGCTGGCATGATGGCCATCAGCGATGCCTGCGTGGAAAATTGCCAGGCAACGAACATCAGCGTCATGATCACCAATCCCATCCAGAAGGCCGAGAAGTTGCCTGCCACGAAACCCGACAAGATATTCAGCGAAGCGCCGCCATGCTTGGAACAATTCGTCACTTCCCGCACATGCCGCGAATTGGTGCTGACGAACACTTTGGTGAACTCCGGAATCAATGCGCCGGCAACGGTGCCGCAACTGATGATGCCGGACAACACCCACCAAAGCGCGGGCTGCGGCACATCTTTGATTTGTTTGATGCCGTCCACCACGACTTCAGTCGGCATCGCAAAGTCGCCCAGCAACAATTTGCTGGCAACGAACGTCACGCCGATAGAAACCGCCGAAGTGAGCCAGACGAGATGTGTGAGTGGCGCTTCGAAGTCGAAATCTTTTTTGCCGCCGAACATCGCCTTGCTGATGCCTTCATTGACGAAGTAAGACGCCAGCGAGGTCACAATCATCAACGCCCGCATGACAAACAACCAGATGATCAAGGTGGCGCACACTCCGTGGCTCGCGCCCAATGCCAGCGCCAAAAACGCGATCAACGCGACGCCGGTCACACCGTAGGTTTCAAAACCATCTGCCGTCGGCCCGACGGAGTCACCGGCATTGTCACCGGTGCAATCGGCAATGACGCCGGGATTCTTTGGATCGTCTTCAGGCAATTTGAAGACGATTTTCATCAGGTCGGAACCGATATCCGCAATCTTGGTGAAAATGCCGCCGCAAATGCGCAGCACCGAAGCGCCGAGCGATTCGCCAATCGCAAAACCGATGAAACACGGTCCCACCAGATCGCGCGGCAGGAACACCAGGATGCAAATCATGAAGAATAATTCGACCGCCACCAGCAGCAGCCCGATGCTCATCCCCGAACGGAGCGGAATACCCAGCGTAGCCAGCGGATTTCCCTTCAGTGCGGAGAATGCCGTTCGCGAATTGGAAATCGTGTTGATCCGAATGCCGAACCAGGCCACGCCGTAGGAACCCAGAATACCCAGGATCGAAGCCAGCAAAATGACCAGAACATGGCCCAGCGTATTGCTTTGGAGAACTTTGAAATAGAAGATCATGCAGATGGCAATCAACACCCAGAGAATCGCCAGCAGTTTGCCTTGCGTGAGCAGGTAGGTTTTGCAGGTCTCGTAAATACTATTGGAAACCTTCGCCATGCTCTCATGAACGGGCAGTGACTTGGTCTGGAGGTATTGCACGACTCCGAACAACGCACCGACCGCGCAGATCGCGATTCC
The DNA here is from genome assembly GCA_051960355.1 of Verrucomicrobiota bacterium. Classification (GTDB taxonomy): domain Bacteria; phylum Verrucomicrobiota; class Verrucomicrobiia; order Limisphaerales; family DASXHY01; genus DASXHY01. The sequence goes on from JBQCEJ010000074.1 coordinate 10,963, forward strand.
GAGCATCATCAGAGTCGGGCCGCTGACGCCGCCAAGCCCTTGGAATTTTACCTGCGTTAGATCAGGAATATGGATATCGGCTTCACTGGCGGAAGAACCGAGCACCGATCCGAATACCGCGAGGAGAGCCAAGCTTCTGGTTAATAGTGTTTTAGTGTTTCTCATAAGAGTTCGCGTTAGATTAGGAATCGAAACCAACCGTCGCCAACCGTTTTTGGCAAAGAACCCACCCAAAATTGAGTCATAATGAAGGGCTTTTCGACTCAATGGAATAGGGTGAATTCCCACCCGAGTTACTGGATACACCACACTTGCGGCCGCAGTATGCGCCATCCGATTCAACATGAAAAGGAGGAAAACTTATAGCCCAATCAACGTCGAAGTTCTCCAATCACAGCCACTTCTCGCAAAACGTGATCGCCGATTTCTTCAAAACGGATTTAACCTTGTCGCTTTCTCCGCCTTTCCTCATCTTCAACCCAATGCCTGAACGAATGGTTTCCGATGTTCTGACCAAGCCCGACGCGGCCCTGGAAATGACGCTGCGCCCGTCGCTTTTTTCTGACTTCACCGGCCAGGCGAAAGTCAAAGAACGCCTGGAGATCTCCGTGTCTGCGGCCAAGCAACGCGGCGAAGCGCTGGATCACATCCTTCTTTCCGGCCCGCCCGGCCTCGGCAAAACCACGCTCGCCAACATTCTCTCGGGGTCCATCATCATCGTGCTGCTGTCGCTGCTGCTGGCCTCGCCGCTCACCGCCCTCGTCGCGGCCATCTACTACGTGATCTATATGCAG
>JBQCEJ010000075.1:0-6298 GCA_051960355.1 Verrucomicrobiota bacterium
ACATTGCAAAAAGGAGAGGAGGTTTTTAGCGAGACATGGACCTATCTTTGGAGTCCGCCTTAACCACTCCGGATTCCAATCCGGATCAACCCGGCCGGATTGCCGGCCGCCCGCTCGAAGAATGGAACGCCGCCTACGCCAAGGTGGAAAGTTATTTTCACGCCCTGCGCGTCCGCAACAAAGTGCTGCTGAACCGGCAGGTGATTCACGTGTTGAAACGCGCCATGCGCCGGGCGCCGCTCGAATTGCCGCGCCACGCCACCGAACTGGCCGCCGAAGAAATGGACGCGGTGGTGACGGAATGGTTCGCGGAGGTGCTGCAGGAATCGCCAACCGGCACCGATCACATGCTTTCGACCCGCGGCCGGTTGGCGCTGCTGATCGCCGACATGCCGGGCAAATGGCAGGAACAATTCCTGCGTCCCGGCCCGTGGCCGGAAGCGTTCGTGACGGCAATGCGAGAAGCGTATCTGCGCGCGGGTCCTGATTTTCAACTGGCGAAAATGGCACCTCGACCACTCGACCTTGGCCCGATCGCGACGCTAACCGGATTTCATTTTCCTTACAAGAAATGGGCGGTCATCTGGATCGGCTGCGCGCTGCTGCTGATCGCGTTTTTCATCATCACGCACTATTTCATCCCGTCGGCGAACTGACTGATATGGCTCTCGTCACTGATACGCCGAATGTTTCTGGATCCGCGCCGGAAACCATGATTTATCCCGCGCGTCCAGCCGGGCGCGGCATGCGCGTCTTTGTGTTTTATTCCGTGGCCATGTTGCTGACGGCATTCGTCTCCATGCTGTTTGCGGACCTGCTGTGGCGCAGCGGCTGGAACAACACCAGCACGATTCTCTTAATTTTATTCGTGCTTCTCTTTTCCTTGATCGCCATCGGCTGCATGCACGGCATTGCCGGATTTGTGTTGCGGGTGTTGGGCGATCCGGACCGGATCACGCGGCTCGGAGATTACACCACCAAAAGCATTAAAGGCGTCAGCACGGCGATCGTTTTCCCGATCTACAACGAGGAAGTCGCCCGGGTTTTGGAAGGCTTGCGCGCGACTTATCTGTCCCTGGAACGAACGGGCGAACTGGAGCGCTTTGACTTCTTCATCCTGAGCGATTCCACTGATCCTGCGAAGTGGGTGGAGGAAGAACAACGCTGGTGCGAACTGGTCCGGGAACTGGATGCGCTGGGCCGTATCTACTTCCGCCGCCGTGTGATGAACGAAGGGAAAAAGAGCGGCAACATCCGCGATTTCCTAAGCACCTGGGGAAAGCGCTATCGTTACTTCATCACCTTCGATGCGGACAGCGTGATGCGCGGCGAAACGGTGGTGGATCTCGTCCGGCTGATGGAGACGCACCCGAACGTGGGCTTGATCCAAACCGTGCCGGCGCTGGTGAATGCCGAATCGCTCTTTGGCCGAATCCAGCAATTCGCCAATCGGCTTTACGCGCCGATTTTCATCGCCGGCCTGAACTACTGGACGCAGGGCTTCGGCAACTACTGGGGCCACAATGCGATCATCCGCACCGAGCCATTCATGCAATATTGCGATCTGCCGTTTTTGCCCGGACGCAAACCCTTTGGCGGACACATCCTGAGCCATGACTTCGTCGAAGCGGCGTTGATGCTGAAAGAAAACTGGCAGGTTTGGTTCGCCTACGATCTTGAAGGCAGTTACGAGGAACAGCCGCAGGATATGATCGAGAACGCGCAGCGCGACCGCCGCTGGTGTCAGGGAAATCTGCAACACGGCCTGCTGCTGTTCGCCCGCGGTTTGCGCGGCGTGAGCCGGATTCATCTGTCGCTGGGCATCTTCGGCTATCTGGCAAGCCCACTCTGGCTGCTGTTTCTACTGACGTTCAACTGGTCTCTCTGGTTCCGGGAACACACCAATCTTTCCGATCTGACCGTCCGGGCGTTTACGCCGTTCATCAAACTTTCCGGAACGGAACACGCGTTCCTGATTTTTGTAATCTGCATGAGTGTCTTGTTTCTGCCGAAAATTTTGGCGTTGCTGGACATCGCTTTCGATCGGGAACGGCGCCTGGCCTTTGGCGGTCTGCGGCGCGCTGCCATCAGTGCGGTTTGCGAAACCCTGTTTTCATCGCTGCACGCTCCGCTTCAAATGCTGTGGCACTCCAAATTTGTTGCGACGATTCTGCTGGGCGTTGGTGTCCACTGGGGACCGCAAAAGCGAACGGCGGATGGGATCGCCTGGACGCAGGCGGTGCGAGCGCATTGGGCGCACACCGTGATCGGCATTGGCTGGGGCATTCTCATCTGGCGAATGGATCATCCGGCATTTTTCTGGTTCATGCCGGTGCTGGCCGGGATGGTGTTGTCGATTCCGCTCAGCGTTTTCACCAGCCGCCCCAGCTTGGGAGCGCGCACGCGCAGCCTGGGATTGTTTCTGACACCGGAAGAAACCTCGCCCCCCTCGGAACTCGACACCTTGCGCGTGCGGATGGCGTTGCTGGAAAAATCCGGCGCGGCGGCTCCGCTTTCCGCCGACCTGAGCGTCGCGCAAGCCGTGCTGGACCCGTACGTCAACGCCATTCACGTTTCGCTGCTGCGCGAAAAAGGAACCAATCCGGAATACCGCTCCGCGCTGGGCCGATTGGGCGTCGGCCAATCCACCGTCCGCGATCTCGGCGAACGGCTGCTGGGGAAAGGTCCGGAGACCCTTACCGCGCAAGAGAAACTCCTGGTGTTGTCCGACGAGGAAGTGATGCCCTGGCTGCACCGGCAGGCGTGGATTCGTCCGACCGACGCGCTGGCGTCGTGGTGGCAGACAGCCATCCGCCAGTACGTGCGCTGAGGCCGTGATTCGGTCATCTCAGAATCGTTCATCGCGTGGTCCGACGCGACGCTTGGAAAATCTGGGGCAGAGGGAATTGCACCGAGTCGTTTGGCGGCGCTTCATTCTTTACGGATACTGCTGATGAAAAGCATTTCGCGGTGCCGGGAGCGGAACGGTTGGGTAGAGGCTGGAGAAGTGCCTCATTGCAGAAGGCGCAGCATGCGGATTTCGCGTTGATCCGCCGTAAGCTGCCGTGGTTAATTGAATCGTGAAGCTTTTCTATACCGGTCCAGTCATCAACACAGAGATGCTGGTGATGATGCTGGAGAAGCATGGAATCAGTGCGGCACAACAGTTCGTTGATCCCAATGTGCCAGGCGATGATGACGACCTGAATCGGCTTGCCGAGGTCCTGGTGCCGGAAGCGGATTACGATCGCGCCTACCAGCTTTTCTATGCTGAACGTGAAGATGAGCTCTAGCCGTGAAGTCAGGTGAACGGAATCGAAAGTCCCTGTTGCTGGATTGCAGACATCTGGCCGTGGCCGTCAGGCAATTCAGAGCCAACAAATTAAGCCGTTTTGGCTCTTTACTACCCTGTTCCTCCAGCTTAGCTTTGCTTCGCTCGTTATGAATACAATATTTGCAGCAATGCTCGGTGGCTGGGAAGTCGTCCTGATTTTCGCCGTAGTTTTGATTTTGTTTGGTGCCAAGAAGTTGCCCGAACTGGCCCGCGGCCTGGGTTCCGGGATCAAGGAATTCAAGAAAGCGACACGCGAGGTCACCGACGAAATCCAGAATGCGACCGACGATTCTCCGGCGCCTGCGCCTGTGAGACGCCTGCCCACCCAGAGCGCCTCGACTGAGCCGCAGCAGACCGTTTCCCAATCTTCTCCCGATTCCAAAGCCTGATTCTGCTGACGCGTTTCTGCCATGGCCGAAGAACCGGAAGCGGAACCCCGTGACGAAACGGAAGCAGAGGGCGGACCTGTAAAGTCTTTCCTGGAGCACCTGGAAGATCTCCGCTGGGTGCTGCTCAAAAGCGCTGCGACTCTCGCAGTAGCGATGTTGATCTGTCTGGTTTCCGGCAACTACGTCGTTCGAGTCATCAAATGGCCTCTTACCCAGGCTAAAGTCCAGTTTGCCGGCACGAACCAAGTCGCGACCGTTCTGCTTGGAACCAACCAACTGGGGGTTTATCACCTCTCACCGGAGCAGGAGCAGGCGTTCCATCTCGGCACCAACCGCTTTATTGCCGTCCAAATTGAGCCAATCACGATCGGAACCAATCAGGTGCTGTCCTGGCACGTAAATCCGGATCAGACACTCGTTCAGAATGCGCAGCAACTGCACGTTGAATTGATCAATCTCAGTCCGGCCGGCGGGTTTGTGGTTGCCTTTCAAGTGGCGTTCTATGGCGGCATGGTGATGGCCGGGCCCTTCATCTTTTATTTCGTCGCCAGCTTTATTTTCCCTGCGCTCAAGCTTCGAGAGCGGAAGTACGTCTATCGCGGGATGTTTTTTGCCGGAGGTTTGTTCCTGTTGGGCGTGGCTTTCTGCTACTTCATTCTCATGCCGCTGGCCCTCTCGGCGTCCCAGCTCTACTCTCACTGGCTCGGGTTTGGCGCCTACCAGTGGCAAGCGGAAGAATACATCAGTTTCGTCTGCAAAGTCATGCTGGGCATGGGGATCGGATTTGAAATGCCCGTGGTGATTCTCGTTCTGGTGAAAATCGGCGTGCTCAATTACCAGATTCTCTCCAAGTCCCGGCGCTACATGATCGTCATCAATCTGATTCTCGGCGCGGTGCTGACGACGCCGGAAGTTCTTACCCAGATCACGATGTTCGTTCCGTTGCAGTTGTTGTATGAGATCAGTGTTCAGATTGCGTGGTATTGGGAACATCCGGAACCGGCCAAAGCCCGCCGCCGGTTGCTTGCCATTTTGTTGGTGCTGGTGCTGGTTGGCGTGGCGCTGTGGCTGGGCATGCCCTGGTTGAAACAGCATGGGCGTTGAGCTTCGGTCGGGAGGTTAAAACTCTCTTTACAAAGCATTCGATCGCGATAATCTTCGCTCAAAGAATCGAAACCTATGCGAAAAACTTCCTCCTTCCTCGCTCTGCTTGCTCTTGCCGCACTCGCCTCCGGTTGCGCCAACACGGAACAAAAACTGGGACGCGGTTTAAGCAACACATTTGAAATTGTTCGCGGTGGAGAGTTCCGTCGAACGATGGAGCAAACCGCGTTGTTCGATTCACCTGATACCGCTTACAGCTTGGGCGTCGTGCGAGGTATCAACCGCACACTGGCCCGGACCGGTTTGGGTATTTATGAAGTCGTTACGGCTCCGTTTCCGCCGTATGATCCTCAGTTCACCAATTATCTCGCCCCTGGACCCGTCTATCCGGACAGCTACACTCCTGGGCTGATTGCCGATTCGATGTTCGCGACCGACACCTACATCGGTTACAGCGGCGGCGACGTGGCTCCCATGATTCCCGGCAGCCGTTTCCGGATTTTCGATACCCAATAAGTCTCTTACAGATTTCCGAACTGGCGCCAACAGCTCTGTTGGCGCTTTTTTTATGACGACACTCGAAAAGCCCTCGCCCTGCAAAGTCAACTTGCTGCTGAACATCCTTGGGAAACGCCCGGATGGATTTCATGAACTGGAAACCATCATGCATCCGGTCAATGTTTTCGATCACCTTAGCTTCAAGCGGACCCGGCAGGGCCTTCACCTCACGTGCAGCGAGCCGACTTTGCCAACCGATTCGGGCAATCTCGTTCATCGCGCCGCAACTACCTTTCTGCAACAGGCGGGAATCACCGATGGCATTCAGATTCACCTGGAGAAGAGACTTCCACTGGCTGCCGGACTGGGCGGTGGCAGCGGCAACGCGGCCATCACGTTGCTGGGCTTGAATGAGCTGTTCGGCAATCCACTGGCTCCCGAGGCATTGCAGGCGATCGCCGCGTCACTCGGTTCTGATATTCCATTTTGTCTGCAAAGCCAGCCCGCACTGGCCACTGGGCGGGGCGAGAAGATTCAATCGCTGGCACCGTTCCCAGCGATGAAGGGCGCAGCATTCCTTTTGATCCATCCCGGTTTCGGGATTTCCACTGCGTGGGCCTATCAGACCCTGGCTCAGTTTCCCGCCGCACTGAATGGCCGTCCTGGCCGCGCTGAGAAACTCATTTCCCGACTGCAAAGCACCGACCTCAAAGTTGCCGGCGCGGAGTTCTACAATTCGCTGGAAGCACCCGCTCTCGAGAAATACCCGTTGCTCGTGCTCTTTCAGGAGTTTCTAGCAGAGCATGGCGCGGCTGCCACGCTGATGTCCGGCAGCGGCTCCACGACCTTTGCGCTGATTGCGGGAACTGCGGCCGCCGTGAGTCTTGTGGAGAATTTGAAAGGGAAATTCGTGGCAGCCAACTGGACGGCCGTTGTGCCGGTTTAGTCAAGCGCCTCATTCCTTTTGGCGGGG
>JBQCEJ010000076.1:0-3329 GCA_051960355.1 Verrucomicrobiota bacterium
ACAGCAAACTCAACATCGCCACCATCGGCGCCGCGGGTAAAGGCGCGAGCGATACTGATCATTGTGCAGGCGAAAATATTGTCGCTCTTTGCGATGCCGACAGAAATTACTGCGCCAAGCAGCTTCAGAAATATCCGAACGCGAAATTCTACCACGATTTCCGGAAGATGTTCAGCGACATGGGCAAGTCGATCGATGCCGTCATTGTTTCCACGCCGGACCATTTTCACGCCGTGGCCGCTTCGGCTGCCATTCAGCTCGACAAACACGTTTACTGTCAGAAACCACTGACGCAGACGATCTACGAAGCGCGCCAGCTGCGGGATATGGCGAAGCGACACAAGATCGTCACCCAGATGGGCAACCAAGGCAGCGCAGAGGATGGTTTGCGCCGCGCAGTCGAAGTCATCCAGGCGGGTATCATCGGTCAGGTTCGCGAAGTGCATGTCTGGAGCAATCGGCCCATCTGGCCGCAAGGCATCGAACGGCCAGCCGGTGAAGATCCGATTCCGGAAGGTTTGGATTGGGATCTCTGGATCGGGCCGGCAGCGATGCGGCCGTACAAAAAAGGCGTTTACAATCCATTCAACTGGCGCGGCTGGCTGGATTTCGGTACCGGCGCTCTCGGCGACATGGCCTGCCATACGGTGAACATGCCTTTTCGCGCTTTGAAGCTGGGTTATCCCAGCACGATCGAAGCGGAATCATCCGGCATGAATGGCGAAACGTATCCGCTCGGCTCGAAAATCCGTTTTGAATTTCCGGCGCGCGGCGGCGCGTTAGCCGTCCCCGCAAAAGGCGCGGAGCTCCTGGTTTCAGCCTCGTCCTTCACCCCGTCCGGCGGTGCAACGATGGCGCCTATGACACTCTTTTGGTACGACGGTGGCAAGCCAACTGGAAAAGGCCGCGGCGGTCACGACGGCAGCAACAAGCCGCCCAAAGAAGTCACGGCCGACATCGAGGCGTTCCGCGGAGAAGTGCCGGGCAGCGGTTGCCTGATCATCGGCGACAACGGCCAGATTTTTTCTCCGGACGACTACGGCACGCAATTCTTCATCAAACTCAAGGGCGAAGACAAATTCAGCTTCTACATGAAGCACCCTTTGGTGGCGCCGATCCCGGAAACGCTCCCGCGCAACCCGTTCAAAGGCGACGCCGACGCGCGCCACCATTTAGAGTGGATCGCGGCCATCAAGGAAAACAAACCGGAAATGTGCTACTCGCGCTTTGATATCACGGCCTATCTCACCGAGATCATGCTGCTCGGTTGCGTGGCGTTGCGTGTTGGCAAGAAACTGGAATGGGACGGTCCAGCGATGCGCGCAAAGAATGTTCCCGAAGCGGCTCGCTTCGTGAAGCGCGACAACCGGGCGCCTTGGACCGTCTGACCCAATGAGTTTCAACCGTCGCGAATTTGTCCAGACAGCCGGCCTGGCTGCGCTCGCCACGGCGACGATGCCTACCGTGTTGGCTCAAGACGCAAAGAAAATTGTCCTAGCGTTTGTGGGTGTGGCTCACATCCACACGCCGGGTTACGTCGACCTCGTCAAAAAACGCGGCGATGTCGTCGTCAAAGCGGTTTGGGATCATGACCGGACTCGCGCTGAAAAGACCGCCAAAGAACTGGGTTCGGCTGCGGTGGACGACGTGAAAGCCATCTGGGCCGATCCGGAAATCGTCGCGATTGTCATTTGCTCCGAAACCAATCGTCACCGCGATCTGGTCCTGGCGGCCGCGAAAGCGGGCAAGCATCTGTTTGTGGAGAAGCCGCTCGGAATTACCGGCCAGGAAAGCTGGGAAATGGCCAAGGCAATTGAGCAGGCGAACCTGCTGTTCACCACCGGCTATTTCCAACGCACCGATCCCAAATTGCTGTTCCTCAAAAGCGAAATCGCCAAAGGGAATTTTGGCACGATTACCCGCGTGCGCGGCTCGAACTGTCACAATGGTTCGCTGGAAGGCTGGTTCGACACCGACTGGCGTTGGATGACCGATCGCAAACTGTCCGGCGTGGGTGCGTTCGGCGATTTGGGCACGCACAAACTGGATATTCTCATGTGGCTGCTGGGTGATGTGGCGGCCGTCACGGCGCAAATCAAATCGGTCACGGGCCGGTACGGTGATTGCGACGAAACGGGCGAGGCACTGATCCGATTCCAGAACGGCGTCATCGGCACACTCGCGGCCGGTTGGGTGGACATCGAAGATCCAGTGCAATTGCTGATCAGCGGCACGGAAGGAAACGCGGCCATCGTGAACAGCAAGTTGTATTATCGGAGCGACAAGGTTCCCACCAGTGACAATCGCAAACCACAAACGAACCTGCCTCCCGAGCCCCGGCCGCCGTTGCAACAATTCCTCGACGCAGTGGCGGGCGCAAAAGATCAGCCGCTCGTGAAACCTTCAGAAGCGGCGGCGCGCGTGACGGTCATGGAAGCCATGTACGAAGGCGCCCGCGGTGAGAAGTGGGTAAAGCTTGCGTAGTTCCGTTGATCGGAGCCGCCAGCTTTCGGACGCCTTCGAAAGAGGCGGATTAGACTCAATCAAAGCTTCCCTGACGTCCCAAGCGGTCCCCGTCGCCCCTTTCGCTTGTGCAGGCGCATCGGTCGATGGACCTTTGCGCCCGATGTTCAGCCCTGATTCAGCTCAGCTGCCGTGGGTCGGCTGCAGATTTCCTTTAGGCGCAGCACTGCCGGATGCTGCCAATTCCACTGGTTTGTAGCCGCCTTTGGATTTGAAATAAGCGATTAAAACGAGGTAACAGGCGAAGGTGAAAATCGGGAACATCGCCATCTTGCCGAGCGCGCTGAACTTGCCGGCGGTTGTTGCGGCCTGGATATCCGCCTGGGATTTCGCGTCGGTGACGACGGCACTTTTCGCCGGGTCAATGGCCTGATACGCGCCGAGCAGATATTTTTGCTTCATCGTCACCTGCTCAAAAAGGGTCGGATTCGCGGCGTGCAACTGTTGAGTCGTGGAGGATTCCTGCATGTAGCCAAGGAACGGGGCACCGAGAATTCCGACTGCCAGCATGCCAATGCCGCCCATTGCGTTCAGCGTCAGGGCACCGCCGCGGGGGCACTGCTCGGACGTCAGGCCCAGAATGGTCGGCCAGAAGAAAGTGATGCCGACGCCGAACAACGTGGCGGCGGCAAAGATAACGCCAATGCCGGAGTGCGCGGTGTGGGAAAGTGCGAAGATGCCCAAAGCGGCCAGAGCCGAGCAGGTGGCGAGCAGCCCCACGGGCGAAAATTTGTGGGCAAGCGGCCCGGCGCAGAAACGCAAAATCAACATGATGGCCGAAGTGTAAACCAGCACCCACGCGGAAT
>JBQCEJ010000077.1:0-5516 GCA_051960355.1 Verrucomicrobiota bacterium
CTTGAACGTGCGATAAAACTGTCCCTCGACGGCCGAGACGTTCACCACGTGCTTGTCGCGTTCCGGCGAGCGCAGCATCAGCGGCTTCAAGCGCGCGTTCAGCAGGAACGGCGCGATCGCATTGACCAATTGAACTTCCAACAATTCCACCGACGGCACTTCCGCCAGCATCAGTCGCCAGGAATTCCGCTCGCGCAAATCCACCTGTTGCAAGTCTTGATCCAGCCGGCCTTCGGGAAACAAATCCTTCTGCGCCGCCAGTTCATCCGGCAACAGCGGCACTTGCGACAACTCGGCCGCATGCGTCAACCCCGCCACTTCCGAAAGGCGCCGCTGCGCAATCACCGCGTCCGCCTCCGGCAACAAATGGTAACCACGCAATCCTTCATACGCGCCGAGCAGCTTGCGGGCGGCTTCCGGCAGTTTTTCCAGCGCGCCGTTTTCGTTCGCCATCATGTGGTGATAAAAATCCGGCGGACGTCGCACGGTCTGGCAGGCGTTGTTAATAATGAAATCCAGCCGCGAACGCGTGGCCATCAGATGGCGGCAAAACGCCTCCACGCTTGGCGTATGACGCAGATCCAGTCCGAAAATTTCCAGCCGATGTCCCCACTCCGCAAAATCCGGTTCCGCCGCGTAACGCAGCGCCGAATCGCGCGGGAAGCGGGTCGTCACAATCAATTGCGCGCCGGCCCGCAACAGCTTGATCCCAGCCTGATACCCGATCTTCACGCGGCCACCGGTCAACAGCGCCACGCGCCCGGTCAGGTCCGCCGATTCCGTTCGCTTGCGGAAATTCAACTCCGCGCACGCGGGACAAAGCTGATCGTAAAAATGGTGAATCGTCGCGTAATCCTGTTTGCAGATGTAACAGTTCTGCGGTTCGACAGCTTCGCGGAATTCCGGTTCATCGACCACTTCCTGTTGCTCGAAATCAGCGGGCGGAAAGACGTTGGGCGTGGTGAACACTTTCTCGCGGCGCAGCTTGCGAATTCCGGTTTCATTCAGGCGATCCTGGTCGCGCTGGACTTTCTCCGCTTTGAGCTGGCGCACCCGGGCTTTGACCAAGCGCCGACGTTCGCTCGGATCCGGACAGAAAATTTGGCCGGCGGCCTGGATCAGACGCTGGCGTTCGGCATCGGAAAGGCCGGCCAGCAAGGCCCGGTTGGCGGCAATTTGCTCAAGCAAAGCCGTGGTGGATTGGATGCGCTCCGTTGAAACGGAGTCAGTGGCGCTGACGGTATTGGGCTGATCGGACATGACGTAAAATGGCGGGCAGGCTAGCAGAGTGCGAATCGCCGGGCGAACGAAAATTCAGGGCAGTCGCCAGGTTCGACGCCCGAACAGCCGCTCCGAAACAGGGCGACTTTCAAGGCCTGACAATTTCGGGCATGGCTTTGATCCACGCGATCTCCAGCCGGAACGGGCCGGCTTGCTTGTCCGAAATGAGGAAGCCAACCGAGTTGATTTTCGCTGGATTCAGCGGCGGCTCGTCGCTCAGAACCCGACCGCGAAACGTGGGGACGAAGTCGCTGAACGGCAGGCGATGCTCTTCCCATTCGCCCTTCTTTGTGGTGAAGCCGCATTGATACAGCGGTGCGTTGAAATCCGCGTCGCAGCGCACGCTGAATTTGTAACGGCGTCCATCCCCGAGCACGCGCAGGACGAAGGCCGTGAGGCCGCTGAGATTCTCGCGCACGGGCGCAGAGCGGACGGACGCGAACCCGCCGTTGTTCTCCAGTCGCACGGTGCCGCTGAAAACAGCGCAATCGTTCGTCAGCACCTGAAATTGACTGGTGGAAACGCCGCCCATCACGTCGTCATTCACCACTTCCCAGGCGGATGGAGGAGGCGACGTTTGAAAATCGAAAAGGATTTTGCCGGTTGCAGGGTCAGCTTTCATGGTGATGGCCAGGGATGTGAGCGCGAACGCGGTCAGCAGTCGCACGATGTGGGTTTGAGTCGAACTCATTTGCGTACCAGAAGTTCAAGGGTTCAGTCGCCAGAGCGTGAAATTCAGCACGGCGGCGAAACCAACCCACGCCAGATACGGCACCAGCAGCCAAGCCGCGAGACGACTGACGGGGCGAAACCCGGCAATCGTTCCCGCGATGGCCAGCCACAGCAGCATGATTTCCGCAAACGCCACGCCGGTCCAGTGCAGACCGAAGAAGAGTGGCGTCCAAAGCGCGTTAATAGCCAACTGCACGAGGAACAGTGTCAGTGCCCGCCGTTGCTTTTTGAATCCGCCCTGCTTCCAAACCAACCACGCGGCCACCGCCATCATTGTGTAGAGCGCCGTCCAGACTGGCCCGAAGATCCAGCCCGGCGGATTCCACGCGGGCTTCTTGAGCGCCGCATACCATTCGCCCGGCATGAACAACCCGCCCATAGCTGCGGCGGCAAAGCAGAGCAAGACCCATCCGGCCAATGCGAGCAGGCCGCGACTCGATTTATTCTCAATGGTCATGATGATTTCGCATTTGCCTGGTTTATTTTCCCGCTTCCGTCCGCAGCATCACCTCGTTGCGCCGCAGAAACGCTGGCGTCCACGGCGGATCGAAATAGCCATAGACCGGCGGCGACAACACGCTCAACTGCTCCGATTCCATCCACGTTTTCAACCGCGCCAGCGACTCCGCCTCGTTCTTCGCATTGCGCCCGCCGCGATAGCGCAGCACCGCAAACCGCCCCGCCGCCAGCTCGCGCACCGTCACCGCGCCATCCGACGGTTTGGGCACTTCGGACGCCTTCATCTTCGCCGGCAACACAAACGCCATCGTCGTATTCGTTCCACTGCCGGACATGAACACCGGCGTCGTCATGGCGATCTTCTGCTTCGCTTCGTTCCCGCCCGTGATGAACCGGAACAGCCGCATGAAACTCCCGTCGCTGCCGCTCGCGACGGCCGTCGGCGTCTCCACGACCGTGAGCGCCGGATAATCCCGCAATTCAAATTTCCCATCCGAGCGGACGACCTTGTAAGGCGCCGACTCGTAACGCGCTCGCGACGTTTGGAAACCCGCCAGCAGCAAAACGACCGCGACCACACCTATGAAGATCCAGAGCCACATGCGTTTCATGAAAGTTCCACATGCCCCGACAGCAGACGCAGTAGCAGCAGGTCGCGTGTTCGGCGGCGGTTTAGGTTTACAGATGCAGCTTGCAGTTCAGCAAAGCTTGGGAAAATGAGACCCGACACAGGCTGGGATAATTGCGAGACACTGAGGCGGCTCTCGGCGCGGAATGGATCGGCAGGATCCCAGAAGCGCGTTTCCACTGTGCCTTTGGCGAGGTCTTTTTCGGAAAGGGCGATCCCATGCATGGCGGTTAAGAAAATGAACACCAGCCCGGAAAAGCGCGTTGGTTGAAATGCAAGGTAGCCATGCGAGACTCCGGCGGCAGATTATTTGAATTCGTTCCAGAGGCCAAGCAAAAGACCCGACCCAGGACCGACGCGGGTGCATCCTGACACTGCCCCGGTTCACATTGCAGGAGGAGCGCGGCGTGTTCGCCGCGTCAACGTGTGCCAACCCCCAGGGCCATGATTTCACACAATCAGAATGCACCTTGAAGCGACCTAAAGGTCGCGCTCCGGGGGCAGTGTCAGGATGCATCCGACCGACGCCGTCGTCCTCAGCAAGGCGGGAGCGGCCCCTGATTTAGGGCCGAACATCCTGGCTGGCTGCCCAGCACTGAAGATACGTTGCGAAACAGCATGGATTGTATTTGCAGTATGACGCCAGCCGCCCAGACTTCGCTTCAGAATGAAAGCCCTGACGTTTCTGGCCGTGAATCTCCAAGTGAGTCTGATTTTTTGCTTTGGCATCTTGAACGCCATGCAGGCTCAGGCCTCGGACCTTCCTGTTTCTCTCCCCGGTTTAAGACCGGACGGTTCGATGTTGCTGCCGAATCAATGGTCGTTGAGGCCCGCTGGAAAGCAGATTGAACTGGGTGATTTTCCGGTCAATATCGCGATCCATCCCGGCAGCTGGTTCGCCGCCGTGCTGCATTGTGGCTATAGTCGGCACGAGATCATCATCGTTGACCTTTCCGCCGGCACGATTTCTTCGCGAGCGAATCTGGCGGAGGCTTTCTACGGACTGGAATTTTCACATGACGGCAAGCGGCTCTTCTGCAGCGGATCCAGCGGAGAACTCGTTTACGTGTATCCATTCGATGCCGGTAAACTGGCGGAACCGGAAGAAATTCAACTGCGCGGCGAGGCGCAACGCGGTGTGCCCGCCGGTCTGGCCATCGATTCGAAGGGGCGGAATCTCTTCGCGGCAAATCTATGGAGCGACACCGTTTCCCGCGTGAATCTCGCGTCCCAAACCGTGGATGAAATCCGGCTCGCGACGAATGCCTCCTTCGTTCAGACGGACATGGCTGCGGACGAAGACGCTGATACCGCCGCGGCGACAAAGCGAGCCAAGGCAGCCAGTTCTCCCGATGTCTCCGGCGCTGCTTTTCCTTACGATTGCGTGCTGAATTCCTCGGGCGACAGACTCTATGTCAGTCTCTGGGGGCAAGCCTCGATCGCGGTGATTGGTGCGCGAGCGGGAACGCTGATTGATCGCTGGGCGGCCGGCGAGCATCCCTGCGAACTGACACTGCGCCGCGACAACAAATTCCTTTTCGTCGCCAACGCCAACGACAATACGGTTTCTGTCATTGAAACCAAAACCGGGCGAACCGTGGAAAGAATCTGGGCGACTTTGTTCCCAGATTCCCCTCGTGGCGCAACGCCCAACAGCCTGGCGCTTTCGCCCGACCAGAAGGTCTTGTTCGTGGCGAATGCCAACATCAATGCAGTGGCAGTGTTCGATGTGGCCAAGCCTGGAAAGAGCCGTTGTCTGGGTTTCATTCCAACCGGCTGGTATCCGACTTCGGTGCGGGTCACTCCGGACGGAAAGCGGTTGCTCATCGCCAATGGAAAAGGAATCAAAGCGCTGGCCAATCCGGGTGGGCCCCAGCCGGTGAAAGGAAGATCCAATGAACAATACATCGCGCGACTCTTCCGCGGCACTCTGAGCGTGATTGATCTCCCTTCCCGAAAGCTGTTGGAGCAGAAGTTGGGGCAATGGACCCGCGAGACACTCGCCTGCACTCCGCTGCGCCCGGATGCCTCGGTGGCCCGCCTCAAACCAGCGGGAAATCCCATTCCGCAGAAACCCGGTGAACCCAGCCCCATCACTCATTGCATTTACATCATCACAGAAAACCGGACCTACGATCAGATTCTCGGAGACATGCCTGAGGGGAACGGCGATTCGGAACTGTGTATTTTTCCAGAGCGTGTTACGCCCAATCACCATCAGCTCGCGCGGGATTTCGTGCTGCTCGACAATTTCTATGTCGAAAGTGAGGTCAGCGCCGATGGACACGAATGGACGATGGGTGCCTACGCAACGGATTTCGTGGAGAAAACCTGGCCGTTGAGCTACGGCCACGGCAGATCCGGCAAGTTCCCGTACCCGAGCGAAGGCGGTCTCGCCATCGCCGCGCCCGCCAGC
>JBQCEJ010000078.1:0-12867 GCA_051960355.1 Verrucomicrobiota bacterium
TTTCGCCGCCGAATACAAGGCCGGACGCACGCCCAATCCGTGCGTCATGTGCAATCAGAACCTCAAGTTTGGTCGGTTGATCGAACGCGCGGATCAATTGGGCGCGCAGTTCATTGCCACCGGCCACTTCGCCCGCCTGGAACGCCTGGAGAATGGCCGCGTGTTGTTGAAACGCGGACGTGATCTGCGCAAAGACCAAAGCTACTTTTTGTTCTCACTGCGGCAGGATCAACTCGCCCGGGCCATGTTTCCGCTGGGTGAAAAGACCAAGAGCGATACTCGTGAAGTCGCTCGCCACTGCAATCTGAAAACTGCGGACAAGGAAGAGAGCATGGAAATCTGTTTCGTGCCGGACAAGGATTACGGCAAGTTCCTCCAGGACGCCAAGCTCGCTGAAAAGCATCGCGGTGAAATCGTAAACGTGCATGGCCACGTGCTCGGTCACCACGACGGAATTGAGTTTTACACCATCGGTCAGCGCAAAGGACTGGGACTGACCTCGCCCAAACCACTCTACGTTGTTGAATTGGATGCCGAGTTGAACCGCGTGGTTGTCGGCGATGAATCAGCGCTCGATCGCGACGAGTTCATGGTGGAACGCTGCAACTGGATTCCGTTTGAACACCCGCCCGAGTCGATCGAAGTCGTGGCCAAGATTCGCTATAATCATCCGGGAGCGGCGGCAACTGTCACGCCACTCGATTCCGAACGGGCCAAGGTCAAGTTGCACGTGCCTCAACGCGCGATCACGCCGGGCCAGGCGGCTGTGTTTTATCAGGACGATTTGGTCGTGGGTGGCGGTTGGATCACCCGGTAGCGATTGCTTCGATGATCGGCGGAGAAATGCCCGCTTGTTTTGGAGGACCTGCTCGTTTACTTATTTGCGGGCTTCACATCACATGAACAAAACGCTGGTTGTTGTGCCGACGTATAATGAGCGGGAAAATCTTCCGCAGCTCGCCCAGCGGCTTTTGACCCTTCCGGTTCCCGTTGACCTTTTGGTGGTGGACGACAATTCGCCGGACGGCACTGGCGAAATCGCGGATGAACTCGCTCGCAAGTATCCCTCAATTCACGTGCTACATCGCGCGGAGAAGAACGGTTTGGGACGCGCCTACATCGCGGGCTTCAAATGGGCTTTGGCCCACGGCTACGAGTTCATTTTTGAAATGGACGGTGATTTTTCGCATAACCCGGATGATGTGCCCGCATTTCTCGCAGCGGCGAAAAATGCCGATCTCGTTCTCGGTTCGCGTTACGTCAATGGCATTCGCGTCATCAACTGGCCGTTGCGCAGGCTCATGCTCAGCGTTAATGCCGGCAAGTACGTTCGCGTCGTTACTGGCATGCCCTTCAGCGATCCGACCGGCGGGTATAAATGCTTTCGACGTTCCGCACTGGAAGCGCTTCGCCTCGATGAAGTGCAATCCAACGGTTACAGTTTTCAAATTGAGCTGACGCATCGGCTCTGGCGGCAAGGAATGAAAATCGTGGAAGTGCCGATCATCTTCACGGACCGGCTGAAAGGCGAATCGAAGATCGATCGGAAGATCGTTCGCGAAGCTTTCTGGATGGTTTGGAAACTTTTGTTTCAAAACGGACTGCGCCGCCACCCGCGTGTTTCACAGGACAAAGCCACACCGTCCGTGCCCTCGAGCGCGCTCTGATTCGTTTTCGGTAAAGCTACTCTCATGATCACCCTTATCGTTGGCACCAATCGGCCCGGCAGCAACACTCGTAAGGTCGCCCGCCAAGTTGAAGCCATTTACGCCGAGTTGAACGTGCCGCTGCACGTGCTTGATCTGGCGCACTTGCCGCCCGAAATTTTTGCCGCGTCCGCCTATGCGCAAAAGCCCGACGCTTTCCTGCCCTTTGCCGACGCCGTTCTGAAATCCTCCGGACTGCATGTGATTACTCCGGAATACAACGGCAGCGTGCCCGGCGTGTTGAAGTATTTCATCGACATGCTCAAGTTCCCGGAGAGTTTCGAGCGCCGCCCGGTGTGTTTCACCGGTTTGGCTGCGGGAATCTGGGGCGCGCTGCGTCCCGTGGAACAGTTGCAGGCGATTTTTGCGTATCGCAACGCGCACATTTTTCCCGAACGCGTCTTCATGCCCGGCATTGGCAACCAGTTGGATGAACAAGGCCGGCTGAAGAATTCAGAACTCCACGACCGCCTCCGCAAACAATCCGCTGGCTTTGTGGATTTCGTCGAGCGCATCCACGGACAAAAACTTCGCATCGCCTAGCACCTCAAGCGCAGCCGTGCGCGCCGTGAATTGTTCGGATTCAATCCGAAGATTCACTTGCCAAAAAAGAATTGAGGCAGCGTCAATTTCTGTTAATTTTCCCGTCCGGGCTGTAGCGGAAAACCAGCTCGTAAACTAAAAACCGCATGAATTCAGATCTCGCCATCTTTGCCGCGCGTTTGCGCGATTACATCAGCATTTGTTCTGAGGATTCGCTCTACACCGAACCGTCGGCGGATCCAGTCCTTCAGGCGCACTTCGATGCGGAGTTCAACGGCATGGCGCTGGTTTTGTTTGCGTTGCAGTTCAGCAGCAACACCGCTTACCGCAAGCTCTGGGAGGCTCGGAACATTTCCCCAAACTCCCTCACACATTGGAAGCAGATTCCTGCCGTGCCGACCGTCGCTTTCAAGGAATTGGAAATGACCAGCCTGCCGCCGGAACAGCGAACAGCAATGTTCCATTCCAGCGGAACGACTGCGCAAAAGCCGAGCCGACATTTTCATTCGCTGGAATCGCTGGAGATCTACGAAGCTTCGTTGTGGCCATGGTTTGTGCAGAATGTCATTCCGGAATTCAAATCTGACCTTTCACAATTGAACTGGCTGGCACTGACACCAACGCCACAGCAGGCGCCGCACTCTTCGCTCGTTCACATGTTTGAAACCATCCGCACAAAGACCGGCGGGCCAGCTTCCGCCTTTCTGGAAAGCGTCGCCCCGGACGGGTCGTGGACTTTGACCTTCGGTTCAGTGATGGCTCGGTTGCTTGAAGCGAAAGAAAGCCGGCGTCCATTGCTCTTGCTCGGAACCGCGTTCTCGTTCGTTCATTTGGTGGATCATCTGGCAGAAAGGAATTTACGAATCGAATTGCCGAGCGGTTCGCGAGTCATGGAAACCGGCGGCTACAAAGGGCGATCGCGGAGTTTGCCGAAAACGGAATTGCACGCCCGGATCACCGAGCGGCTGGGAATTCCCGCCTGGCAGATCGTTTGCGAATACGGCATGAGCGAGTTGAGTTCGCAGGCTTATGATCGGCCCATGGCTGGAATATCGGGACAGAACTCCGCTGCCCGGATTTTGCGGTTTCCACCGTGGGCGCGTGTGCAAATCATTTCTCCGGAAACCGGGCGCGAAGTGGCGGAGGGAGAAACGGGTCTGATCCGCATTTTTGATCTCGCCAATGTGTTCTCTGTTGTGGCGGTCCAGACCGAAGATCTGGGAATTCGCCGCGCTGAAGGCTTCGAGCTGATTGGCCGGTCGGAAGCTGTGGAAGCCCGCGGTTGTTCCCTGATGAGCGGAAACTCCTGAGCGCGACAATCATTTTCAATTCCAGTGAATCTGCCGAATTACTTTCTCGCCGACCTGCCGCCTGAAGCAACGCTGACCGCGCCCATGATCAGCGAGGCGTGTCAAACGTTGCGGCGCAATCGGGAAACCTATCTGGCTTCGCGTTCGACTCAGAGCCTGATTGAACTGCTCAGCACCGTGGCGGAGAATTGGCTGCGGGCGGATTATCCATTTCGCAAGCTCGCATTGGAACACGGACCCGCAGCGACAGGTTTTTCCCGCGAGACATTGGCCCATGGTTTGGATGCTTTTTTCCAGCAGGTCACTCCGGAGAATTTCCGCAATCTCCTGATTCAGGATCTCGGGCACGAACGGCGCTTGGACAAAATTGTTTCCACTTCGGCGGAAGAGAAGAATTCCCGCGCGGCGATCGCCAATGCACCGGAACTGCTCGTCCACATTGCCGCGGGGAATTTGCCCAATCCAACCTTCATGAGCATCGCGCTTGGAATTCTGCTGCGCTCGGCTCAAGTAGTGAAGTGTGCGACTGGCGCTTCATTTCTGCCGCGGCTCTTTGCGCATTCCATTTACGACGAGGATCGCAAGCTGGGCTCGTGCCTGGAAATTGCGGAATGGCGCGGCGGTAATGCCGCCTTGGAAAGCGCTTTGTTTGCTGAAGCGAATTGCGTCACCGCCACCGGCAGCGATGAAGCGCTGGCGGCGATTCGTCACCGGATTCCCGAACGAACGCGATTCGTGACTTACGGTCATCGGGTCAGTTTTGGGTTCGTCACGAAGGAAGCTTTGACGAGTTATCACGCGAAGAAAGTCATCGCGTACGCTGCCGCCGATATCATTGCTTGGGATCAACTCGGATGCTTGTCGCCACACGTTATCTATGTCGAATCCGGTGGCGTTCATTCGCCGGAGCATTTTGCGGAATTGCTCGCCGAAGAACTGGCGCAACGCGAGACCGCCCAGCCGCGCGGCCCAATCTCGACTGAGGCGGCGGCGGCGATTGCGTCCCGACGATCGTTTTACGAGGTGCGCGCGGCGCATTCGCCAGACACGAAGTTTTGGTGCAGCGCGAATGCGACGGCGTGGACGGTTGTGTATGAATCCGACCCGCGCTTTCAACTCTCCTGTTTAAACCGGTTCGTTTATGTCAAAGCGGTTCCAGATTTAAAGACGCTGTTGGAAAGCGCGGAAAGCGTTCGCGGCAAAGTTTCAACGGTTGGCCTGGCCGCGCCGGAGGAGAAGGCGATCGAACTCGCGACCCAACTGGCACGTTGGGGCGTGACGCGGGTTTGTCCTCTGGGCCGGATGCAAAACCCGCCGCTCACCTGGCGGCACGACGGCCGGCCCGCGCTGGGAGATCTTGTGACGTGGACTGATTGGGAACGATGCGACTGAGGCGCCGCGCGGCTTTGATTTGCCTGAAGAGATAATTTGAAAGTTGGCCTATGAAAATGGAATTGCGAAAAACGTTTCAGTTTGAAGCGGCCCATCTATTGCCGCACCTGCCGAAGGGACATAAGTGTCGCCGTTTGCACGGACACAGCTTTTCCGTCGAGGTCGTGGTCGCCGGCGAGTGCGATCCAAAGCTGGGCTGGGTGATGGATTACGCGGACATCAGCGCGGCCTTCAAACCGATCTGGGAAAAGCTCGATCACTATTATCTTAATGAAGTTCGCGGGTTGGAGAATCCTACCAGCGAGAACGTTGCGATCTGGATTTGGAAAAAGCTCAAACCCAAGCTGCCATTGCTCACGGAAATTGTGGTGGCCGAAACCTGCACGGCGCGATGCGTGTATCGCGGGTAACAATGAAACGGCATTGCTCTGCCGCTGGGAGTTTGTTCGAAGAATCCCTTGACGAAGTTCTGGATTCGGCAAAGATGAATTCATCGAAGGACGAAGGCAACTCATCGTGAGGTCGCTATGAATTGTAAATTATCCGCTGCTCTTCTGCTTATCAGCCTCTTGGCTCCCCTTGCGGGTGCTCAGGTTCCGAGAGAACGAACGTCCGACGTTTATCGCCTTTATGGGGAGCTGATCGGCAAAATTGTTTTGCGCCCGAACGAAATGCCAGCATTGCAGGCTGGCTCTTCCGATTCGGCCGGGAACATCGAAGCAAGCGCGCGCCAGGCAAAGATCGAAGCGATTCTGGCCAAAGCCAAACTGGAGGTGATTCCTGATGGCGAGAAGTTTGTATGGATTGTTCCCGCCGGTTTAGGCAATTCGCCTGTGTTGAAGGGGTTCACGCACATTTCCCGTCCTAAAACACGCGGTGCCACAGCAGAAATTTCCGGATCGCTGATTCCCACCGGCACGGTCGATTTTTTAAACACGCCGGTCCAGCAGGTCTTAAGCGTCTATTCTGAACTGCGCAATCGGACGCTGCTTTATCCGGCGAGCCTGCCTTCGCCTGCGATCAGTCTTTACACGCAAGCCCCTTTGACGAAGGACGAACTGAATTATGCGCTAAACGTGGTGCTGGCGTTGAACGGTCTGGCAGCCGTGGATGACGGCGAAAGATTCGTGCAAGTCGTGCCATTGCAACAGGTCGGTGAGGTGCGGGTTGAAGCGCCGAAATCCAAAAAGAACGAGGTTCTGATCGACCCTGCGACGGTCCCTCGGTTTAGCGAGCGATCCTCTCTGCCAAAAGTCCCGGGCACGGCTCAAGAGCCAAACCAGGCGACTGCGCTTCCTCCCATTGCTGACAGCCTGCTTTCGTTTTACGCCGGGTTGACTGGTCGCAAGGCAATTCCCGGTGGAAAATTGGGACGACTTCCGGTGAGATTCGACGTGCGGAATCATTTGACCAAAGCTGAAATGCTCTATGCCACTGAAACCACTCTGAGGCTCAATGGCTTGGTCATTGTTTCTGATGAACCCGGTTCCCTTCAGCTCCAGGCGATTGCCGCCGAGTAGATACGAGCAACCGCTGGGGAAGCCGAGCAGGTCCGCCATTTGATTCAACCGGCGTTTAGGATCGAAAGCAGATTATGCAGGAACGCCACGTTGTCTGACTGCACGTAATTCATCGCGCCGCCCATTCGGGCGAAGCTTTTGCAGAAACGCAGATAGTACGCGGGATTGCTTTTCGGCGGTTCACCTTGCGACCAGTCCCAGTTGCCGCCGTCCTGAATATCGACGACGTAGAAGGTGTGATCGTGAACAATCTTCCGGCCGTCCTGCAGTCTCAGGTTGTTCACGCAACTGATGCTTTTCTCGAAAACCTGCGGCGCCATGATCGCGGAACCGACGGACAAGACCACGCCGCCATCGAGGCCTTCGACAGCGCGACCGAACAGCGCAAAATCCATCGCCGCCGCGCGACCAATCGCCGCGCCATTGAACATCGGGTGATTGGAAATGATGTCGTAGCCAATTCCGGGATGAACTGTGAGCGGAACATTGTGCCGAAAGGCTTCCGCGAGAATGGCGGTCTTTTTCCAGGCATGTTTCATTTTGATTCGACCCGCCGGAAGCTGGTGCGCGAGCATGGCTTGAAGGAGTTCCGCGCGTGCGGCCAAAAGCGGATGCGCGGGTTCGCTCCGCAGCAGTTCCTCAAGTTCGATTGTGGCTGGCAGCGTGACGCCGTCTTCCGCGATGAATCGTCCGAGGCTGCGCCCGTAACCTTCGCCGCGCAGCGCTCCGGAGAGCAGAGCCAAATGGATATTCCGTCCGGTTTCATCCCAGGTGCCGAACGTCCCGGTGGCGACATTTTTTCGAACGCTCTCTTCGGTGCGGCCCAGGAAGGACAATTCCCAATCGTGAATCGTTCCGGCACCGTTGGTTGCGAGATGTGTGATCCAGCCGTGTTCGATCAGTGCATTGACGATTGGATGCGCCCCATTTTTGATCAGGTGCGCGCCATACATGAGCACAACACTGGCGCCGCGTTTGCGGGCGGCGGAGATTTTCGCCGCGCATGTCCGTATGGCTTCTGAAATTTCCGGCGGGCAGGGCGGGGGAGCTTGAGTTGGATCAACGAGAATCTTTTCAATTGAGCTGAGGCTGTCGCGTTGGGCCAGTGGATGGACCCGAACGCGCTTCAAATCGATTGGTTTAGGAAAAGCTTTCATTCAAAACAGGTTGTCGTAAGCGGGATGACAGGAAAAATAATCCTGAGACCTTTAAACTGCCGCGCTATCTTCGCTGGGAAAGTCGGCGGTTCCGGAATGAATGATCCCGTGTTCAGATATCGCAAATCTGCACGCCTTGCCGCAATGAGGCGAGGGCGTCGGAGCGTTTGGGAATGAACTCCTGCGCGACGTAGCCTTTGAAGCCGGTGTCCAAAATCGCTTTCATGATCCGTGGATAATTCAATTCCTGCGTCTCATCAATCTCAGCGCGTCCGGGAACTCCGCCGGTGTGATAATGGCCGATGTATTGATGGTTCTCCTTGATCGTGTCGCAGACGTCGCCGTCCATGATCTGCATGTGATAAATGTCGTAGAGCAGTTTGAAGTTTTCCGAGCCGACACGTTTCACCAGATCAACGCCCCAGGCAGTGTGATCGCATTGATAATCCTTGTGGTTCCGCTTGCTGTTGAGCAGTTCCATGATGAGCGTGACCTTGTGTTTTTCGGCCAGCGGCATCATGCGTTTCAAGCCGATCGCGCAGTTTTCCAAACCCTTTTCGTCGTCCAAGCCTTTTCGATTGCCGGAAAAACAAATCACGTTTGGCGCTCCAAATTCCGCTGCCTCTGGAATTGTCCGCTCCATGAACTCAACAATCTTGTCGTGGTTTTCAATCCGGTTCAGGCCATTGGCAATCATGCCGGGAACGCCGGTGACGACGGCGCAGGTCAGCCCATGCTTTTCGAGCGTGGGGAAATCCTTCACTTCCAGCAACTCGACCGAGCTCAAACCGATTTCTTTGGCAGCCTGGCAAAAATCTTCGAGCGGGATTTTGCCGTAGCACCATTTGCAGACGGAATGGTTGATGCGCCCTTTGAGCTTGGGTTCAACAATGGCTTCGGCAGCGTTCAGGCGATGCGCGAGGCTGGCGGCGGCGACGGCGGCGACAGAGGTGCTGGCGATTTTCCCGATGGCGGAACGGCGAGACATGTTCTTGCTCATGCGTGAGTTTTAATCATGAAGCGACCGATTGGCACGGCTTTTTTGCAGTCTAAATCCGACTCAGAATTTGCACGCCTCGGAGATGAGTTGGTCGTTTGACTTCACGGTAGGGTCAGCTCTTCAGCTTTGAATGGCGATCGGCGACGAAATCCCAGTTCACCACGTTCCACCACGCTTTGATGTAGTCGGCGCGTTTGTTTTGGAATTTCAAGTAGTAGGCATGTTCCCAGACGTCCAGGCCGAGGAGCGGTTGCGCGCCTTGAGCGAGCGGAGTGTCCTGGTTGAGCGTGCTTTGAATCGCGAGCTTCCCATCCTTCCAGACCAGCCACGCCCAGCCGCTGCCGAACACTTTGGTGGCGCTCTCCGTGAATTGCGTTTGGAAACCAGAGAAATTGCCGAAGCTGTTTTCGATCGCCTTGGCCAAATCGGATTTGGGTTCGCCGCCGCCATCTTTTTTCATCATCTGCCAGAAAAGCGAATGGTTGTAATGGCCGCCGCCGTTGTTTCGAACAGCGGGATTTTCGGCCAAAAATTTCGGATCCTTCAACCAGTTGTTTTCCAGATACGTGAAGTTTGGAACCGCACTACTCCAAGGCATTTGCTGCCACGCTTTGTTGAGATTGGCCACGTAGGCGGCGTGATGTTTGTCGTGATGAATCTCCATCGTGTGAGCGTCGATGTGCGGCTCCAGTGCGTCATAAGCGTAGGGCAGGGCGGGCAGCGTGAAAGGAGCGTTTCCAGCGGCAGACGTGGCGGCGTTTGTCTGCGCGAGGATTTTCGGGGTGAGTGCCGCGGCAACGGTGGCAAGAGTGGTCGTTTTAAGAGCCTGACGTCGATTCATCATAACATTCCTTTCAGTCGAATATGGCGTGAGTGGTTCGCATCCATACGTGACAGCTTTGTCAGGATACGCCGTGGCTCGCGTTGGGCAAGCGCTTCCGTTCTTGTCACGGGCTCTCTCTTCGCAAGTTCATTGGCTTGGGTGCGGCTTTATGAATCGGCTGCCACACGCGTCAGAATTTTCTTGTGAGCGCTTGGAAACGAAAGCTGCTTGAGTTCGGCTCCGGTCAACCAAACGCCTGGGCTGGCCGTGAGGAATGACTTGGGAAGAGTATCGACGACGAACGCTTCAAGCGTGATGCGATAGCGTGTGATCGAATGTCTAATGCGGCAGAGCGGTTTGAGGGACTTGGGCGCAAATCCCAGGAAATTTTCAGCCGCAATTTTTGGGTCCGTTGCGCTTTCCAGTTCAATATTTGGGAATTCCCACAGATGAGCGTTGACCACGCCGGCTGGTCTTTGCCGAACCAGAATGCGTCGATGCTGTTTCAACACAAACGCGGCAAATCGTCGTTCAGTGATCTCGGTCCGTTTCCCAAGATTTGGAAAGCGTTCCACGCTGTTCTGTTGGAAAGCAAGGCACTGGTCCATCAGCGGACATTCTGTGCATTGTGGCGAGCGGGGAGAGCAGATCAGCGCACCGAGTTCCATCAGGGACTGATTCAAATGGGAACAGGGCGAAGCGTGGTCGCTGTGTTGAGACGCGTTGAGAACCAGCGCTTCAGCAACTTGCCACAAACGGAAATTGGTCTCCTTGTCACGTGGGTTTTCACCGATCGCAAATACGCGGGTAAGAACGCGAATCACATTGCCGTCGAGAATCGGTTGGGGTTGGTTGAAGGCAATGCTGCAAATCGCGCCGGCGGTGTAGCGGCCAATTCCGGAGAGTGCGAGAACGTCTTCAAACCGTCTTGGAAAAGTGCCGTTGTGTTCCGCAATGATGAACTGCGCCGCCTTCTGCATGTTGCGAACGCGCGTGTAGTAGCCAAGGCCTTCCCAGAGTTTGTGAATTTTTTCGGAACTGGCCATCGCCAGAGCTTGGATCGTTGGAAGTTCCCGCATCCAACGCTCCCAAAAAGGGATTACGGTTTTGACCTGAGTCTGCTGCAACATGATTTCGGAAATCCAGATCGCGTAGGGATCCGTGGTGCGGCGCCACGGAAGATCGCGAGCGTTTCGGGCAAACCAATGGAGCTGAAGTGAAACGAGCTTTCGAATTTTTGCATTTTGCCCTTCAAGCAGCGGCCGAACACGGGTGGTTCCGGTTTTCAAGTTGGTTCGCAGCGGTGGCATGCAGGGCAAAGGTTATTCTGACGACCAAAAAACGCAAAGAGCACAATCAACTTTTTATGTCCTTCGAGTGGTTTTGCGGCTAATTCTTCGGCGTGAAGCCGTTGACTTCTTACACTTGCAAGCTGACCGATGCGCAAGCTGCCGCCTTGCGGGAATATCTTGTGGCGCGCACTTATCGATTTCGCGAAGTGCCCTATGCGCGGTTCGCGGCTGAAAAGGACAAACTGAACGTCGTTTTCTATGAAAGCGGAAAGCTGGTGCTGCAAGGGAAGGGCACTCAGGAGTTCATCGAATTTGTTTTGGAGCCCGAGATACTCAAGGAAGCGCGATTGGGTTATGAAGCGGTCATCAACCCCGACTTGCTGTTGCCCCGCTTTGGTGTGGATGAAAGCGGCAAGGGCGATTTCTTTGGACCGCTCTGCGTGGCGGGAGTTTATATCAACGAAACTGTCGTGAACGCCTGGAGGGATTCGGGCATCCGTGATTCGAAAAACATTTCGAGCGACAAGAAGATTCGAGAATACGCCGAGTTGATTCGCGAGACGCCGGGTTGCGTCACAACGGTGGTGCCGATTGGGAACGAAGCGTACAACCGACTGTATAAGACGATGCGCAGTGTTAATGCCATCCTGGCTTGGGGACATGCGCGGGTGATTGAAAATCTCATGGGCCAGCGACATCGAATGAATCCTCCGCCGGTGCGCGCGATCAGCGATCAGTTTGCCGCCAGCAAAGAAACCGTTGCCAAGGCCCTCATGACAATGGGCCGGGAAATCGAGTTGGTTCAAAAGCACAAAGCAGAAGAGGACTTGGCGGTCGCCGCGGCTTCCATTCTCGCTCGGCACGAATTTGTCAACCGCTTGGCCGCTTTGGAGGCGCAGTTCGAAATCAAATTGCCGAAAGGTGCCTCGGCGGCTGTGGATGAGGCAGCGAAGGGGTTTATTGCGCGTCACGGCATTGAGAATCTGCCGAAGGTCGCAAAAATGCATTTTCGGACGGCGTTGCGAGCGCAAGGCTTGCCGGAACCGCCCAAGACAGCGTGGCGCAAGCCGGGTTCAGGGGGTTGACTGTGGTCGCGAAATTCCCCAAGTAGCTTGTGGACTTCGACTTCGATTTTGCCCATCGCGATCTCGGGCTTTTCCCAAGCCAGGTCTTCGACTTGCCAAAATCTGACATTTGAAAGGAATTCGGGGAATTTTCGCTGCATCATGGATCGGTGCTCGGATTCGCTCAGGGCGATGCAACGATCGTGCCGGAGAAAGTCTTCTTTTGAGACCGCTGCGGGCAATCGGGTTGCATTTCGCGGCTGAATCCCTCGTGCTTTCAAAGCTTGGAGTGTGAAGCTCGAGATCGGGCCCAAATTGGTTTCGGGATGCGGGGTAAAGCCGAGGGACGTTGACCAGCATGGAAGCAAGTTGCTGATCGCGAGATCGTTAAAAAGCTCCTCTGCAAACCGGCTGCGGTAATAATTCCCTGTGCATAGAAACAAAATACTGACAGGCGTTCGTTGCGCAATTGTGACCGTATCCGAAGCGGTTTGGATCTGGTTAATCATGCACTAGTCTGGAATAATCCCGTGCCCCTAAACAATTTCGAAATGGTTTTCTGCGCGGCGGTGGGTTGATCTCCCCGTAGCGCCATACTTGCGGGGTGAGTTAAAATAATTTTCCAAAAGCCGTTGACACAAATTCTCTTGTTCCGTAGTTTGCTGCGAGTCGTTGGGCCGTAAAAGACGAAATATATTCCGTATAGCCCCTCAGTTTTCCGCAAAAAAGAAAGCGGGGGAGCGGTTTTTTTGTCGTTTGCAAGGCATCAGGATTTAAGTTTGGTTTTGACCGGTGCCCATGTAGCTCAGTTGGTAGAGCACGTCCTTGGTAAGGACGAGGTCATCAGTTCAATCCTGATCATGGGCTCCAGTATGACAGTCAGCAAAGCAAGTAACGAAGCGTAAAAACGATATAAACACAGCAGGAGAACGCACATGGCAAAAGAGCAATTTCAAAGAACGAAACCGCACGTCAACGTCGGCACCATTGGTCACGTTGACCACGGCAAATCCACCCTGACCTCTGCCATTGTGGCGGTTCAAAGCCGCAAAGGCATGGC
>JBQCEJ010000079.1:0-5796 GCA_051960355.1 Verrucomicrobiota bacterium
GCCTTTGGTTTCTTGTTCTTTGTTCCGCGTCCCCTCAACATCGCTTATGTCCCGGTCCGGGGCGGAACGACATACTACGTCGCCGTCGATAATCAATTCACGAATTGGGAAGTGGGGAATTTTGGCAATTTCTTTCTGGAATTGTCGTTTGCTCCAGCTCAACCGAACGATTCCTTTGCTGGCCGTATCCCGCTGACGGGCAGTGACGCACAATTCTCATACACCAGCCTCGGCGCGTCCATTGAACCGGGAGAACCTCCTGACGGCGTGAGTTCTCTGTGGTGGACATGGACCGCGCCCTACAACGGAACCGTAATGGTGAGCGGGCTGGAATACAACCCAGCGTGGGGTTTCGCGTATGTCGGTGATTCGCTGGACAGCCTGAAGCTGGTGGCCTCGCACGACGCTTACTTCATCTGGAATGCGCAAGCCGGACAAACCTATCAGATCGCGATTTCATCTCTGTGGCCCGGTCCGCTCACTGCCGGACTTCATCTCCACTATTACACCAACGGCACGCCGATCGAGCCCTAGTCGGCGCTTGATGGCTGTTGAATGGATCGGGCGGTGGGCGTGGCCGGTTGAGCACGCCCCTGACGCGTGCCGCTGATCACTCCATGCTTTTCGGTTGCCTTGGAAATGATTTAAAATACTCTGCCGCCGGAGTCTGGCATGGCAACGCGCAATTTATTTTCTGGGGTTTCGTCTGCTTCGCAAGTGATCCTCCATCAACACAATATGATTTGGATCGCTCCTTCAGAAAAAGATCACGCCACCGATACCTTGGAAAAGCGCCTCTGGGACGCCGCCGCCCAGTTCCCCAACGCCCACGGAATTAATGGATTATTGATTTGGGATGCTACGATGGAATGTGACGCTGCCACCTCGGCAGCGGCTGCAGGCAAGTTCGCCAGCGTCGAGGGCAAGAACGGCGGCCAGTTCTACACCCCGTCCTGCGTCGTGCGCCTCCTCGTCGAGATGCTCGCCCCCTACAAAGGCCGCATCTACGACCCCGCCTGCGGCTCCGGCGGCATGTTCGTGCAGTCGGAAAAATTCGTCGAATCCCACGGCGGCCAGCTCGGCGACGTCAGCATCTACGGCCAGGAGAGCAACCCCACCACGCGCCGCCTCGCCATCATGAACCTGGCCCTGCGCGGCATCGAGGCCGACTTCGGCCCCGAAAACGCCTACACCTTCCGCCGCGACCTCCATCCCGACCTCCGCGCCGATTACGTCCTCGCCAACCCGCCCTTCAACGACTCCGACTGGTTTCGGAAGGACGACGACGTGCGCTGGCAGTTTGGCGTCCCGCCCAAGGGCAACGCCAACTTCGCCTGGGTGCAGCACTTCATCCACCACCTCGCGCCGCAAGGCATGGCCGGCTTCGTCCTCGCCAACGGCAGCATGTCCTCCAACCAGTCCGGCGAAGGCGAGATCCGGCAAAAACTCATCGAAGCCGATCTCGTGGACTGCATGGTCGCCCTCCCCGGCCAGCTCTTCTACAGCACGCAAATCCCCGTTTGCCTCTGGTTCCTGACGAGAAGCAAAGCCGCCGACGCCAAACGCGGCTTCCGCGACCGCCGCGAGCAAAACTCTAGCAATTTGGGACAAACAGCCGCGCTCAACTGAAGCCAATTAGAAAAAGAACGAACATGCCATCATACGACAAAACCCTGCTTTGGCAGAAATCGCTTTCTGCTAATGTTGAAGACTCGAATGCTTCCGAGCGGGAGCGCCTCCGTAGTGCTTATGAGAAGCTCCGCGAGCGAGCGAAACCTGTTTCGGAGGTTATCGCGAAGGATCTGCCTGATTACACTATTCACGACATAACCCACTTGGATGCGCTATGGGAATACGCTGATCTTGTGGCAGGAGCGAACTACCAACTGACTCCATGCGAGGCATTCGTTTTGGGCGGAGCTTTCCTTATCCACGATCTAGGGATGGGCCTTGCAGCTTATCCAGACGGACTTGCTGGGCTAAAGAAACTCCCGCTGTGGACGGATACGGTAGCGGGTGTGTTGCGGAAGCGCGGGCAAGAGGAGGTGACGGCTGATGATGTGAGCAAGGCGGACACAACGGCTCAAAGTGAGGCTACCGCAGAAGTCCTTCGTGTCCTTCATGCGCAACGAGCCGAGGCGTTAGCACTGTTGGCGTGGAAAAACGACGAAGGAGAGCAATTCCATTTGATCGAAGATCCTGAGTTGCGTGCTTCGTTTGGGCCGCTGATTGGACGCATCGCTCATTCACACTGGTGGCCGGTCGATCAACTCACTCGCGAGTTTCCGACGGTGATTGGTGCCCCAGGCGGATTTCCGGGGGAGTGGTCCGTGGACCCCCTCAAGCTTGCGTGCATCATTCGAGGAGCCGACTATTGTCATCTCGACGACCGCCGTGCTCCTTCTTTTGTCCGAGCTATCCAGCGACCGTCTAAAGAGTCGGCCCCGCATTGGCAATTCCAGAGCAAGCTGTATCAGCCCCGCCTTGAGGTGGACAGGCTTGTCTACACGGCGAAGTCGGCATTTTCAGCGAGCGAGGCCTCTGCTTGGTGGGTCTGCTACGATACGCTGACCGGTCTAGACACCGAACTCAGGAAGGTTGATTCAATTCTCGCTGACACAAAGCGGGACAGGCTAGCTGCCCGAGGTGTTGCGCATGCTGAAGACCCGTCTCGTTTGGCCAAAATCATTCGAACAGATGGCTGGTATCCCGTGGACACTCGAATCCGCGTGACCGCTGTCGCCAATCTCGTCGCAATGTTGGGCGGCAAGCAACTATATGGGGACAACATCACTCCACCCCTGCGCGAACTGATGCAAAATGGGGCTGACGCGATTCGGGCAAGGCGATTGCTAGAGTCTCGTGCGAACGACTGGGGAACGCTGAAGGTGAAACTGGAGACTGATGCCACCGGGACGTGGATCGAAGTCGAAGACACTGGCGTAGGCATGTCGCAAGCGGTCCTGACGAGTTGCCTTCTCGACTTCGGAACAAGTTTTTGGGGTTCCCGATTGATGCACACCGAGCTTCCTGGGCTGGATTCGAAGGGATATAACGCAGTGGGACGATACGGGATTGGTTTCTTCTCGGTATTCATGTGGGGTGACAAGGTCCAGATTGTCACTCAACGCTATGATGCTGCCAAAACGGACACTCTTGTTCTAGAGTTCACGAACGGGCTAGCTGAGCGTCCTTTGATGCGTAGGGCGGTAACGGCGGAATACATTCAGGATGCAGGCACCAGAGTCCGAGTGTGGTTGAAGGATGAATCGACTCTCTCAGGATTGCTTCGCAGAACGGGAGGCGATGCCCCACAAAGCTTCGTGCAAACCTGTGCACGAACTGCGCCTTGTCTCGATGTTTCTGTGATCGCAATCGAGCATGAGCAACCACCAGCCACCGCCCTGTCCGCAAACGACTGGAAAACTATCGACGAAGATACCCTCTGCAAACGACTGCCCTCGAATACACCTTGGCGGAGGCGCAAATCGGTAGTATCCGCAAATGCCAGCTTCCGACCTCCATTGACACCGATCACTGGCGATGACGGGAGGATTTTTGGGCGCGCTGCGATTTGGCCAGTTCCCAAAAACGCTAGTGGGGAAGTTCCTCAGGGGGCAATTGTAATCGGCGGGTTCTACGCCAATGCTTTGAGTGGTATCATGGGCGTGCTTCTCGGGCGCTCCCACACTGCGGCTCGTGATATTGGCGTTCCTTTGATCCCGACCGCTGTCTTGCGTCGATGGGCCACGGAGGAGAGTTCTCGGCGTCTTGCCGAGAATCACGAAACCGACGTCTTGGAGAAGATTGCCAAGGTGCTTCGAAAGCTAGAAGTCGATGTATCAAAGTATCCATTTGTTCGGACGAAGGATGGCTGGATTACTGGTGAGCAGGTCGCTGAAAAGGCCATGAGCCTCAAAATCGCGTATCTCGTCCAAGATGCCTCATACGAAATTGCGGTGAGAGAAGACGGGGCGTTTGATTTGAATGACGATGTGTTTGTCGTTGATGTGTCGCAGACGTCCGTGCTCGGAGGCCGATTCATGCGTTCAAATCATTTCATCGAATGGCCTGCTGAAACCAAAAGCGAAGGATGGGGAGAGCAGCAGTTTTATGCGAGAAGCCTTTCTGGGGCGGTTATTGAAGCACTCGCTCAAGGGTGGGGCTGCTCACTTAAGTCGGTTGTCCACGCCAGTAGCTTTTCAACTGACAAGACCCCCTATTCTGCCGAGATCGGAAAACGTGGCCAAACGGCAGTTAGCAAAGAACACCTTGATATTATCCGGAGACCTGGATCCTGAGTTGGCTGGTAGGTCTTTCTCATCAGCATTAGCGAGAACGATGCGCCGAAGACCGCGTTGGAGCTGGAGACGCTGGTGCGCGGGGTGTTCGACCGGCAGCGCTTCCTCGATCTGCTCCAGCATTTCATCGTCTTCGAGGAAGACGCGGACACGGGCGCGCTGCACAAGATCATCGCGGGCTACCATCAGTTCCACGCGGTGAACGCGGCGGTGGAGGACACCGTGCGCGCCAGCCTGCCAGCGCAGGCAGGCGGCATGACCGAGGCGGGCGCGCTGCGCGAAGACCCCGGCCGCTATTGGGCCGGACGGATGCACGGCGGCAAGCCGGGCGACCGTCGCGCGGGTGTGGTCTGGCACACCGAACCGGTGATTGCGTGCGTTGTGGTGCATGACAATCCGGTCTCGGCGAAAAGGCCGAACCCGCACGAGCGTCCCTATTGACGCCAGCTTCATCACTCATGACGCACGCCAGCGAAAACTTTGTTTTGTTCCCTGATGAATTCAGCTCCCGCCACCTCCACCATCTTGAAGATTATTCAATTGGGTTCGGCTTGGTTTTTTACACTTCTATCACGCCAGTCTACCGGTTCCTTTGACATGACCCTTCTACACGAGATCGCTCATTTGCGCTGATGGCAGTTTAATCGTCGTCTTCGACAGCGCGCGTGAGGACAAAACCGGCTCGCACCGGCGCGGGCATGGGCTGATCGGCGCCTTTCACGGAACGCCAGATCACCTCGTTGAACAGCAGATCGTCCGCCGCGTCTTCTTTGGCGAGGTTGAATTTGATGTTAGCGCCCCAGCTTGCGACGTCGTTGGTTTCCGTCATGTCCACAGTCGCTGGCAGTGCCACATACGGTTCAAAGTTCGGTTCCGCCTGAAATGAATTGAACATGGGCGTGGCGGCAGCATCGAATTGTGTCATCGGCTGAAGTCCCAGAATCAATTCCATCGTTCGCAACATGCTGCTGGTGGAATACATCGTTGAATCCACGGCGTGCCGCCGGGTGTAGGGGCTCACGACCAGCGCCACGGTGCGGTGCGCATCCACGTGATCGGGCCCGTTCTGTGCGTCATCTTCGACCACGAACACGGCAGTGTTGGTCCAGAATCGCGAGCGGCTGATCGCCTCGATGATTTGCCCGAGCGCCAGGTCATTGTCGGCGAGATTAGCCGTAGGTTTGAGCGCGCCCGGAGTGACACCGTGCGTATGATCATTGGGCAGTCGGACAATTTGCAGGCGGGGCATTTCACCTTCTTGTTCAAAACGACCCAGCTCGGAGATGAATCGCTCGGCGCGTTTAAGATCGGAATATCCCAAGTCAAAGCTGCGAAACCACGGATCGAAGTGTCCCTGCAACGCTTTGACGCGCGTGGTCACCGGCAGATTGGCGCGGCCATTTTGCACAAACTCACCGTAACTGCGGTAAGTGATGCCAGCCTCGCGAGCGCGATCCCAAAGATAACCGCTGGCGGGCGCGGCGATGGCGAGACC
>JBQCEJ010000080.1:0-11573 GCA_051960355.1 Verrucomicrobiota bacterium
TGCCGCGTTCACGTGCTGCCTGCTGGGCGAGTTCCTGGAGCGCTACCTGTTTTTTACTGCGGTTGCGCCGCTGCGCATGCCGGGAGGAATGGCGGCATGAAGGAAAAGAACTCAATCTTGCGCCAATGGCACGGGCCGCTCACGGCGGATTTGGTGTTGCATCCGGGCGAGTTTGGGTTGGGCCGAGTGCCGGCGCGGCTCAAGCCCGAGGCCACCACGACGATGGTTTGCGGGTTTTGTTCCACCGGTTGCGGATTGAACATTCACTTGAAGGATGGCGTGGCCGTGAACCTTTCGCCGACGACCGATTATCCAGTTAACCTCGGTATGGCGTGTCCGAAAGGCTGGGAAGCTCTGACGTGTTTGTCCGCGAAGGATCGTGCGACAACGCCATTGCTGCGCGATCGGGACAAGAAACTCAAGGCGGTGGGTTGGAATGAGGCGATCGGAGTCTTCACCGAAAGACTCAAAAGCATCATGGCGCGGCACGGCAACGAGAGCGTCGCGTTCCTGAGCACCGGCCAGATCTGCACCGAGGAACTGGCGTTTCTGGGCGCACTGTTCAAGTTCGGCATGGGAGGATTGCACTGCGATTCCAACACGCGCCAGTGCATGGCGACGGCGCACGTGGCTTACAAGCAGAGTTTTGGTTTTGATGCGCCGCCGTTTACCTATGCGGACTTCGAGCAGTCGGACACGCTGGTTTTCATTGGCGCGAATCCCTGCATCGCGCATCCGATCATGTGGCAACGCGTGCTGCGCCATCCTGGCAAGCCGCAAATCATTGTGGTCGATCCACGCCGAACCGAGACGGCGATGAACGCCACGCAGCATGTGGCGCTGAAGCCCAAGTCCGATCTGACACTGCTTTACGGCATCGCGCATCTGCTCTTGGAGAACGGTTGGATTGACCGTGGATTCATTGATCGCAGCACAACGGGCTTTGAGGCGTTTGCGGAATTCGTGCGGGAGTTCACTCCGGATCACGTTGCGGACGAAACCGGTTTGAGCGTGGATGAGTTGCGTCGTTTTGTTGAAGCGATCCACAAGGGCAAGGCCGTGAGTTTTTGGTGGACAATGGGCGTCAACCAAGGCCATGAGTCCACCCGCACCGCGCAAGCCATCATCAATCTGGCGCTCATGACCGGCAACATTGGCCGGCCTGGTACCGGCGCGAATTCCATCACTGGACAGTGCAATGCCATGGGTTCCCGGATCTTCGCCAACGTGACCAGTCTGCTGGGCGGGCGCGATTTCACGAAGTTGGAGCATCGCGAGGAAATTTCCCGATTGCTCGACGTGCCGCTGGAGAACATTCCGACGCAGAGCTCCTGGGCGTACGATCAAATCGTGCAAGGGATCGAGGACGGCAAGATCAAGGCGCTGTGGGTGATTGCGACGAACACATCGCACTCGTGGGTGGATCAGGATCGCTTCAACCGACTGGTCGAGAAACTGGAACTTTTGGTCGTGCAGGACATGTTCACGACCACCGAAACGGCGCAACGGGCGGATTTGATTCTGCCCGCAGCCGGCTGGGGTGAAAAAGAGGGGACGTTCATCAACAGCGAACGGCGATTCGGGTTGGTGAAAAAAGTGGCGCGCGCGCCGGGGCAGGCCTTGAGCGATTTCAATATATTCCGCTTGGTCGCGGAGGCGTGGGGTTGCGGTGAGCTTTTTAAGGAATGGAGTTCGCCCGAAGCGGTGTTTCAGATTTTGAAGCGCGTTTCCGCCGGTCAACCCTGCGACATCACTGGAATCCGCGACTTCGACATGCTCGACCGGTGCGGTGGAATTCAGTGGCCGTGGCGTGAATCGACCGGGGCAACTCCCGCCGCTGAGCGCCGATTGTTTGAAGATGGAGAATTTTTTCATGCCGATGGCCGGGCCAGGTTTTTGTTTGAGCGTCCGCGTCCCGTTTCAGAGCCGACGAACCGTGAGTTCCCGTTTGTATTGCTGACCGGCCGCGGAACGTCGGCGCAATGGCACACCAACACGCGCACGGGAAAATCGGACGTGTTGCGAAAGCTCTATCCGGCGAACGCGTATGTGGAGATCAATCCGTCCGATGCCGTGGCGGCGGGAATTGCGCCGAACACGACCGTGGCGATTGTGTCACGACGCGGCCGGGTGGAGTGCCAGGCCTTTATCACGGCGAACGTGCAGCCCGGACAAATTTTTATTCCGATGCATTATGGGATCACCAACCGGCTGACGCAGTCGGAGTTTGATCTCTATTCGCGCCAGCCGAGTTTCAAATACTGCGCGGTGCGGATCGAACGGGTGAAATCGGGCGGAGTCGGGGGGCGCTGAATGGAAAAAGAAAAACCCCGCCAGTGCCGTGTGTAACAGTTCCGTTGAACTTCTTAGAAACAGGTGGGGACTCGCTGGATTGCTTTCGACTTCCAGTAAAGGCCTGTCGGCCACAATCTCAGTTAAAGTCCCTCAGGTTATTTACTACGGTCCAGGGACATAGTTTCTTATCACGTGCGTAGGCAGGGTAAATTTTAGCTCCGAAGGTCCGGAGTCCGAAATTATTTTCCAAAGATCAAACGCGCTTTACCGCGCTGCAATAAGTATCCGCCGGCTTCTGTCTTTCTCAAGTCCAAATTGCGCGGGCCTGAAAATCTTTTTTCATTCTGCTGAAATCGTTGCCGACTGCCATGCGGTCTTTGCCCCAAAGCAGGCCGATGCTCCGGGCAACTGTTTGGCCATGCTGAGTAGAATAAGCCAGCGGTGAAGAGTCCTGAGGACAAAAAAATTTGCCGTGGTTCCGCGAAGGGAAGGAATCCGTGGCAAACGAAAACGTTTCGGCGACAATTCCGCGGCTCCGGGCCTTTCGGCATTGCTGCTGCTCAGCAGTTGGAGATCAGGGTCGAAGTGATCGGGCCTGATTTGGGCAAAACGATGGAAGGGATCTTGTCATGAGCAATAGTGAAATAAGTTCTCCGTCAATCGGGAAGGAACGGCGACCTTTGCAGATCGGTTTCATTCCCGACATTGATTGTGCGCCGATCATTTGGGCACATGAATCGGGCTTGTTCCAGAAATACGAATTGCGCGTCGAGCTGCGTCGTGAAACCCGCTGGGCCAGCCTGCGGGACAAGATCATTTATGGCGAGCTGGACGCCGCCCATGCGCCGGCCACGCTGCCGTTCATCACGAATCTCGGACTCGATTCCGATCAATGCGCTTGCGTGACCGGGTTGGTGCTCAGCCTGCAAGGAAACGCGATCATGGTGTCGCGCGAGCTTTGGAACAAGGGCGTGCGCGATGCGACCGGCCTGCGCGAACTCGTCTATCAAAACTGGGGGCGGCGCACCTACACGTTGGGCGTCGTCTTTCCCCATTCCCCGTCCTATTTCCTGCTTCGGCAATGGCTCACGCAGGCGGGCATACTTCCGGGCATTGAAGTCCGGATGGTGGTGGTGCCTCCGACACAGTTGTTCCCCACGCTCAAGCTTGGTTATCTGGACGGCTTTTGCGGCGGAGAACCCTGGACATCACTGGTGTCGGACGCGGGCGCCGGCCACTGCCTGGCGACCAGTGCGCAACTGGCGCCGTTGCATCCTGAAAAAGTGCTGGTGGTGCGGCGCGATTTCGCCCAGGACAGGGCGAGCGAGCACGAACGATTGGTGGCCGCGCTTTTGGAAGCGTGCGCGTTTTGTGATCAGGCGGCCAACCATGCCGTGCTCAGCCAGATGCTCAGCCACCGGCATTATGTCAATGCGCCAACAGCCTGCCTTCAGCATGGATTCGCCGGTCCGGGTGATTTTTCGAAAGCGCAAAATCCAGGTGGCTCCGGTCGAAATCTTTTTCATCGGTTTCAGGCCAATGACCCGACCGATGCCAAGGCGCTCTGGCTGGTGGAACATTTGTACGAACTGCTGGACGAAAGTATTTTGCAGGTGCGGTCAATGAAACGAGCGCCGGTGATCAAGAACGTCTTCCAGCGAGATATCTACAAACGAGCAAAAGCGCGGGCGCACCGTCAGGCAGAGGCCGCGATGAAAGAAGCCGAAGCGTATTCTGCGAGTGTGAAGATCGCGTGAAGGCCGGCTCAAGTTTCCACCGCGACGCAGCTTTGTTTCAGCACGCGACGCAGCGCCTGGGCCAGACTCTCGGGTGAAAAGGGTTTTTGCAGGAAGTTCGTCCCTTCAATCAGCGACGTTCCTTTGCCCGCCAGTTCGCTGCTGTAACCGGTGACGTAGATCACCTTGAGTGACGGCTTTTCGGCCTGTAATTGCGCGGCCAGTTGCAGGCCGGTCATGCCCTCCGGCATCACCAGATCGGTGAGAAGCAAATCCACCCTGTCTTTGTGTTGCTGCCAAAGGTTG
The DNA here is from genome assembly GCA_051960355.1 of Verrucomicrobiota bacterium. Taxonomy (GTDB): domain Bacteria; phylum Verrucomicrobiota; class Verrucomicrobiia; order Limisphaerales; family DASXHY01; genus DASXHY01. Next base: position 4,338 of record JBQCEJ010000080.1, read on the forward strand.
AGTGCGGCGACTCCGGAACGTGCTTCCAACGCCATATAACCGCAGCGTTGCAGCAGACTGATAATCAGTGACCGGACGGCCGGATCATCTTCCACCACGAGAATCGTTTCGCTGCCTCGCGGCAAGGGCAGGGGAGCTGAACTGTTTTTCGGCGGTTCGATATTGATGGCGGGAATCGCTGGGAAATGAATGCGAACCGAGGTGCCCTGGCCCAGTTTACTCGTGATGCCGATCCAGCCGCGATGCTGTTTCACAATGCCATAAACGGTCGCCAGGCCGAGGCCGGTTCCTTTGCCAACCTCTTTCGTGGTAAAGAACGGTTCGAAGATGCGCGGCAGATTCTCGTCTGCGATGCCCACGCCCGTATCGCTTACCGTGACCCAGACGTGCAGGCCGGGTGCGGCGTCCGGATGTTTTTTGGCTTCCTTGTCGCTGAACATTTCCGTGCCGGTGGCGATCGTCAGTTGGCCGCCGTTCGGCATGGCGTCGCGGGAATTTACCACCAGGTTCAGCAGAATCTGTTCGATCATGCCGATGTCGCCGCGGATGACTCCGATGTTCGGCGCGTAACTCGTCTGAAGCGCGACGTCTTCGCCGAGAATGCGCTGCAGCATCTTGGTCATCTGGCCAACGACTTCGTTCAGGTTGATGTTGGTCAGTTGCATCACCTGCTTGCGGCTGAACAGCAGGAGTTGGCGCGTCAAGCTGGCGGCCCGTTCAGCCGCGCGAATAATCTGCTGGGCACATTCCGGTCGATCGAGCCCGGCGATCTGTGGATTTCCCAGCATTGACGCATTGCCATGAATGACCGTCAGGATGTTATTGAAATCGTGCGCCACGCCTCCGGCCAATGTGCCGATCGCTTCCATTTTTTGAGCCTGACGCAATTGCGCCTCGAGGGTCTGCCGTTCATTCTCCGCCTGCTTACGTATCGTGAGGTCCACGTGAGTTCCGACGAGGCGAACAAGATTGCCATTAGAACGTTGCGTGGCAAAAGCACGCGACAGGATGTAAACCCAATGACCTTCTTTATGGCGCATGCGGAACTCGGCCTCGAACTGATCGCCGTGACCTTCGATCAGCTTTTGAATGGACTCCAAGGTGCGCGGCAGATCTTCGGGATGCGTGAGTTCATTCAAGGTTTCTGGCTTGTCGGCCAGTTCGTGCTCCGCATAGCCGAGCATCGATTTCCAACGCGGTGAGTAGTAGATCGCGTTGGTTTCCAGGTTCCAATCCCACAAGCCGTCGTTCGCGCCGCGCATGGCCAGTTGAAAACGTTCTTCACTCAGCCGCAGCGCCTCTTCGGCTTTCCGCCGCGCGTCGGCTTCTTTTTCCCAGCGACGCAACTGGCCGCGCAGCGTGACGTAGAGCAGCAAACCGGTGATCGCGACAAACGCGCAGCCCTTGTAAACCTCCATCTCCGCCATCCGTTCCGGATCCAACACACGAGCGTGCAGAAGTTGGTTGGAGAGGACAATCCAGGCAGCGCCGATGGCGGTGTAAAGGAGACAGGTGCGAAGGGCGACTTCCGTGATGGTTCTGTTTTTTGATTTCATCTTTCAACAAGACGAGCTCTGGTCAACCGACTGATTGGTGCCGATGTGGCGCTGAGTTCGAAGTGAACATCGCCAGAACGCCAGCTTTGCGACAATGGCCTAGAGTAAACGGTCGCCGAGTAAATCCTAGCGCAATTATTTTCCGGCGAGGGCAGTTGGTTTCCTTACGAAAGCAGTTCCTGGATTTCTTCCCAGCTCAGCGCCGCGGTGAATTCCTCTTCGCCGCCAATCGTGGCCTGGATGATCTCCCGTTTCCGATTTTGCAGCGTCAGGATTTTTTCTTCCACCGTGTCGCGCGTGATCAGCTTGTAACTGGTGACCACTCGCACCTGGCCAATGCGATGGGCGCGATCGGTCGCCTGGTCTTCCACGGCGGGATTCCACCACGGATCGAAATGAATCACCGTGTCGGCACCGGTCAGGTTCAGGCCGACACCGCCCGCTTTCAAGCTGATGAGAAAAACGGGAATCGCGCTGTTTTTCTGGAAACGATCCACCACTGCGGCGCGGTTTGCCGTCGAGCCGTCGAGGTAACAAAATTCGATCGCTTCCTCAGTGAGCCGTTCCTTGAGCAGCGTCAACATGCTGACGAACTGGCTGAAGACGAGCACGCGATGACCGCCGTCGATCACTTCTTCCAGCAGTTCGCTGAACAACTCCAGCTTGCCGGAGGCATTCGCCGGCTTCACGCCATCGAGTTTCAACAAGCGCAGGTCGCAGCAGATCTGGCGTAATCGCAGCAGGGCGCTGAGCACCACCATCCGGCTTTTGGCAAGGCCTTGCGCCCCGACAGCTTCAAGCACTTCCTTGCGGCTGGCTTCAATCACCTGCTGGTAAGCGCCGCGCTGATCCGGTGTCAGTTCGCAAAAGGAAACCTGCGAAATCTTCTCGGGCAGATCAGAGGCGACTTCCTTTTTCAGACGTCGCAGCATGAACGGACGCAGCCGTCGCGCCAGCCGGCTTTGAGCTTCCGCGTTTTTGTCCTTCGCAATCGGCAGTTCGTAACGCTCTCGAAAATCTTTGGCCGTTCCGAGATAGCCCGGCATGAGAAAATCGAAGATCGACCAGAGATCGAGCACCGAGTTTTCCAACGGCGTGCCGGTGAGCACGAGTCGATGTTGCGCCCGCACGGCTTTCACGGCTTGGGCGTTTTGCGTCTGGCGATTCTTGATGTGCTGCGCCTCGTCGAGCACGACGGTATCGAATTCCAATTCGCGATAGCGCTCCGCATCACGGCGAATCAGCGCATAACTCGTGATGATCAAATCGCTCGTTGGAATCTGATCAAAGCGACTGTGCCGCTCGGGTCCATGCAGCGGCAAAACTTTCAGATCAGGAGTGAACTTCGCCGCTTCGGCCAGCCAATTGAAAACCAGGCTGGTGGGGCAGATGACGAGATCCGGCTTTGAAGCCGCCTCCCTTCGGCGACTGCGGAAAAAAGCGAGCGTTTGCAGCGTTTTGCCGAGTCCCATTTCGTCGGCGAGAATTCCACCGAAGCCGTTCTCGCGCAGAAAACCGAGCCAGGCGACGCCCTGCTTTTGATACGGTCGCAGCACGGTTTCGAGAGTGCCCAGTGGTGGACATTCGAGCTGGGTTTCGCCGCTTTGTTTGGAGGCGCGATCGCGCCAGTTGGACGAGGCTTGAACCTGCCAGTTGCTGTGCTGCCGCAAAGTCGATTCGAGAAAGCCCGCCTGAGTGCTTCTGATGCGATAACCCTGCGAATGTTGTTGCGGTGCGCAGTCGAGCAAGACTTCCTGCAATTCCTCCACGGCACCGGTGTCAATCACGGCCATCTTGCCGTTCTTCAAACGCGTGTGGCTTTGGCCGGAAAGCAACAGCCGTTGAATGTCGGCGGGCGCGAAGGTTTCGCCCCCCGTTGAGGCAAAGACCACACCGAGATCAAACCATTGCACGCCGGAGGAGGTGATTTCAAAACGCGGTTCGATGCGCTCGATGTTTTGCGCGGTGCTGCGTTCGAGACGTTCTTCCAAAGTCACTTCCCATTCGCGTTGCAGCTTGGGGAATTCGCGGGCAAAGAAATTCAGCACGGCGCCTTGCCCAAGCAACTGCAGTTTTCCTTGAGCGTCCGGGCCGGAAAAGCCGCTTCGTTGCAAACGCCCGAGCGCGGTGCGTTCCGCGGCCAGATCGCGGGTCGAATAACGCGTGGGCACTTCAGGATCAGGCAGCCAGACGCTCTCGTCCGACGCCGTGACGCCGACGGTCATTATCCGGGATCCGTAAGAGCATTGCAGGAGCGCGGCCAGTTGCGCGAGACCGCCCTTGAGTTCCAGGAGAAAGCGCGGCGCCTGTGGTTCCAGAGAAAAATCCTGAAGGCTGAAATTGGCTTCGACATTTTCCACGAGTTGAGGCCATTGCTGGCTGAGGAATTGCGGTACGGCGGGGCGGGGGATGCGCACCGGCCCGCCGAGCAGATTCTTGATGACGGACGCCATTCCCAGCGGTCGCAGAGTGCGGTTCTGCCAAACCCAATCGCCACCGATCAAAACGAGGGGAGTATTTCTTTCCTTCAGTGAAAGCGTGATTTCGCCATTCGACTCAAGACTTGCCCGCAGCGGCAGTGTGAAAGGTTCGCGGCTAATGGTGATCTCGCTGGCTTTTCCGAGAGTGACATTTGGATGCGCAATCAGCTTGGGTAGCAGCGCGGCAAAATCATTGATGTCGATTTGCAACATCGCGGGAGTTTCCCCTTGGGTGAGAATCTCCAGCGCGTCGATGATGGCCGAGTCTTGTTCCGAAAAGGCGAAGGCGCGTCCTTTGGGCAAGGCGTTCAAAGGAGTCCGTCCGCCGCTCCAGCGCGCTTCCAGCACCAGCATGGTTTTGCCGCGTGCCGCCGCCTGATCGAAATTGGGTGGAAGAATGATTGAGAGTTCGGCGGGTTCGCCCGAGGCAGCGCGCATCAAGGCGGAAGTTTTTTTAATCGCGGCTTTAGGTGTGGCGGCCGGGGCTTCGGATCGGGCTGTTGTGGCTGCGGCCGTCGGCTGTTGCGCTTTCAACCAATGCAGGCCAACGGCGACACCGTGGGCGCAGATTTTCCCCCACTGCCGCGCATCGCGACAGGTGCAGAGGTTTTCGATGTCGATATCATTTTGAATGACCATCGACGCGCGGATGGAACCTTCTCCGGCTTGAACCACGCCGCGGAGCAGGGGAGGAGCCCAAAACGAACTGACGACCTGACCCTGCTCGATGTAGGCGCGGGCGCGCTTCATCACGTCCCAGCCGGCGGCTTTGCTGAGCAGTGCTTCTGTGAGTTCAACTGGCATTTTGATCATTATGCCTTGCTGTTTGGCGGTTGAAAACTGAAAGCATTCTGAAGCACGTTGGCGCCAGCAATTCTCATTCAGCCGGTGTTGCGTTCAGCCATTTCAGCGGGCAAACTTTTTGGCTCAGACATGAATAAAAAATCGCTTTTAGAAGCCATCGTGGCGCAGCTTGTTGAGGAGCTGGAGGTTTACTTTCGCGCGGCCCAGGCGTCGCATGCCGAGGCCACCCACGAACAGAGCAAGGCTGAGAGCAAATACGACACGCGTGGGCTGGAGGCGTCTTATCTCGCGCGCGGCCAATCTCGACAGGCGGCGGAAATGCAGGCGGCGATTGCTGAGTTTTCGAAGCTCGAAGCGCGACCTTTTGGCAAAGGCGATTTCATCGATGTCGGCGCGCTCGTTGAACTCGAACAGGGCAAGGAGCGCAGTTTGTATTTTGTGGGCCCGCGAGCTGGCGGCACTGAGGTGAATTTTGAGAGCCGCGAAGTCCTTGTGATTACGCCGTCCTCCCCGCTGGGGGCGCAATTGGTCGGCAAGAAACAGGGCGATCGATTGCAACTGACCTTGGCTGGAACGCGCAGCCAATATCGTGTGCTGGCGGTCACGTAAGTTGAAACGCTTTCATGGCGTGCAAAAGCCAGGACGAGGAGCCGCTTGCGCAGGCGGAACAAATCGTTCGCCCGTGTAAGCGGCTCCCCGTCGGCCCAATCCCCACTTCACGTTTGATTCGCATCATACGGCGAGCAGTTGAGGGCTGCGTTCGCGCACGCTGACCTGCCGTTCGGCTTGCAGGATCGCTGCTTCAGCTTTTTCCTCGAACAGCGTCGGAAAGACGAGCAAGGGATAGGGTGTAACCCAAGCCAAGGCAGCGGCCTCATTGGCGGCGCGACGCAGGTAGCCGTTCAATCGGGGTTCTGGCAGGTCGCTCAGAAATTCCCGGAGGATTCGGCTTTTGAGCCGTTCCAATGCGGTTTCCTGTGTGGCTCGGAACGGCGCCGCTGGGGCGGGCTGAAGTTCGAACCGTGTTTCCGGCCCGAAGCGGGTCGGAACCTTTCTGACTGGTGTGTAGTTGTTTTTCATATGCTTTCTTTTCTTCAATCCCGGCTGGGCCGGGAAATCATGGGTTCCAAAACAAAAACCCCGCGATTGACTGGCAATCGCGGGGTTTTTTGGAAAATGCTTTGGTTAGATCATTTCACCCACGAAGCCAAACGGTGCCGAGCAGCGGTGCCAAATGGACATCAGTCCTTTGACCTGCTGCGTCATCGTTTGAGATTTAAACGTGGTTGTCATTGCTAACGCCGAGTAAGAGACATCATCTGGTGACAAATGTCAAAATAATCTTGCCCAAAGCTTTTAAACAACGTAATCCGAACTGTCTTTTAGCACGCAACAAGGCAATCGAATGACTGGGGCGGCTTGGCATTCGATTTTGACGGCCAGCGTGAAAATCATTACAAAGAGTGTGTGCTTCCCGCATTGCAGATGAGCCGAGCGCTTGGCTGGCTGGAATTTGTTGCCGGAACGGACAATGCTATTTTTTGAGCCATGAGCGATAAAGCGTCGTTGAAAATGGTCACATGCAGTGGTTGCAATACCAAGGTGTTCATCTCCGGGGATCTGCCGCCGCTCGCCACGGATTCCTGTAAAAAGTGCGGCCATTCCATCATGATGCCGCTGCTGCTCCGGCAGTTTGAACTGCGCAGTGTGATCGCTTCCGGTGGCATGGGAACGGTCTATCGGTCGTTCGATACGGTGTTGGAACGCATGGTGGCGGTGAAGCTGATGAAAAAGGAGTTGTTGAGTGATCCCAAGGCTTTTGAGGATTTCTATCGCGAAGCCCGTGCTTGCGCCGCTCTCAATCACACCAACATCATTCATATCTATACCTTTGATGAATGGGAAGGGCAGCGGTATCTCGTCATGGAATTGGCGGACTGCGGCAGCCTGGACAACAAGATTGAAAAGCAGCAACGGGTTGCCGAACTCGACGTGCTCGATATCGGCATCAAGATATCTTCGGCGCTCGACCTGGTTTTGAAACACGGACTCATCCATCGCGACATCAAGCCCGGCAATATCCTCTTCAACTCGGAGAACGAACCCAAGCTGGTGGAGTTTGGCCTTGCTCGTCGAATGGAAGCCGAGCCGGAATCGCTGACTGAAACCCACGGCACGCCTTACTACGTGGCTCCGGAAAAGATCAAGCGCGAGAAGGAAACGTTTCTCTCAGACATGTACAGCCTCGGCTGCACCTTGTATCATGCGCTGACCGGACACGTGCCGTTTGAAGCGCCGACGGTCGAAGAACTCATTTCCGCTCACGTTCACACGCCGGTGACGCCGCCCAATCTGGTGTTGCCAGAAGTCACGCAATTCACCAGTGATGCGCTGTT
>JBQCEJ010000081.1:0-2185 GCA_051960355.1 Verrucomicrobiota bacterium
TCGCCGCCATGTCGCGCAACGCCACCAGCGCCGCCAGCTTTTTCAAACTCCCGCCCAACAAAGTCGTGGAACTCGGCATGCAAATCGAAATCTGACGCTCGCGGGAATCAACTGAAACTGCGCAAAGGAAAGTTTCTTTCAAAGCCGATTGCCAGATCGTTTCGCCGAACGGTCACTCGACAATCATTTATTCCGATGGCAATTTTTTCCTGTGTTGGAAGAAAAATTCGAACAGCTACGCGCGATTCTGCGCTCTTACGGTTCCTGTCTGGTAGCGTATTCCGGTGGAGTGGATTCCGTCTTTCTCGCGCGGGTCGCGCACGATGTGCTCGGCGAGAAATCGCTGGCGGTGATTGCGGATTCGCCGAGCCTGCCCCGGCGCGAGTTCCATGAAGCGATTGATTTGGCCGAAGAATTTTCCTTCCCCGTGCGCGTGGTGCACACCAACGAATTTCAAAACGAATCGTATTTGGCCAATCCCAATAACCGCTGTTACTTCTGCAAACACGAATTGTTCACCGAGCTGGAGCCGCTTGCCCGTGCGGAAAAATTTGCAGTGATTGCCTACGGAGAAAATGCCAGCGACATCGGCGATCATCGCCCGGGAGCGAAGGCGGCCGCAGAATTTCAGGTGCGCGCGCCGTTGAAAGAAGCCGGACTGACCAAGTCCGAAATTCGCGAGCTTTCCGCCCGGCTCGGCCTTCCAACGGCCGACAAACCGCAGATGGCCTGCCTGAGCTCGCGCATTCCTTACGGCGAAAATGTCACGCCAGAGAAGCTGCGGATGATCGAAGCGGGTGAAAATGTGCTGCGCGATATGGGCTTTTACGATGTGCGCGTGCGGCATCACGAATTGCGTTCCGGGAATTCGTTTTCGAATTTCACGCTAAAACCGGAGCTGAAAACGGCGAAAACCGAAATTATTCTGCATCTGGCGCGGATTGAAGTCGGATCGGCTGAGTTGGGGAAATTCCTCCAAAACGGAGCCGCGGCTGAAATTGCCGAGGCGTTAAAGAAGATCGGTTATGCTCACGTGACCTTGGATTTGCAGGGTTATCGGCGCGGGAGCTTGAACGAATCGACCCGTTTGACAGTCGCAACCAGCAAGGGATAAAGCGGTAATGAGCAACTTTCAGGGCTCGCCGGTTATCCACTAAGAGTTTTTATGGCACAATTCTCGTATAAGGCCCGGCGTCGCTCCGGCGAAGTGGTGGAAGGGATTTTGGAGGTGGCGGATCGCCCGGCGGCCATGGTGCAGATTGAGCGGTTGGGCCTTTTTCCCGTGGCAATCGAGGCGGCCAAAGGCAGTGCTGGCGCGGTGGTTGGCGGAGGTGCGGCCAAAACGAGCATCAATCTGACTTCCCTGTTGCCCGCATCCTGGGCCGAATCGATGACGCGGCAACGCAAGCCGAAGCTTCAGGAACTGGCGACGTTCACGCAGCAGCTGGCCAACCTGTTGAATTCCGGCATGCCGTTGACGGTGGCGCTGCACAGCATGGGGCATTTGGAATCGAAAGGCATTCCGGCCAGCGTCAGCAAGCAGCTGCGGCAGGAAGTCATGGAAGGCAAAGGCTTGTCGGACGCGATGGCCAAGCAGCCGGTGATTTTTTCAGATTTGTATATCAACATGGTGCGCGCCGGTGAGTCCAGCGGCGCATTGGTGGGCGTTTTGCGGCGTATGGCGTCGCATTTCCAGCAGTTTGCCGAGGTTCAATCGAAATTCCTTTCCGCGATGGTTTACCCCGCGCTGGTTTCCGGCGTGGGCGTGCTGATGATTGGATTTTTCATCACGTTCATGCTTCCGCGTTTCATGGAGATGTTCTCCGGGTTTGATGTTCAGCTGCCGCTGCCGACGCGGATGCTGATGTCGTTCAGCTATGGGATTACGCATTTTTGGTGGCTGATTGTGCTGGGAATTGTGGCGGTGATCATTGTGATCGGAAAATTCCGGAGCAGCGCCACAGGCAAGCGTAAGATTGATGAATGGAAGATGAAGCTGCCGATCTTCGGCAAGGTGGTCCGATTGAATTTATTCGGGCAATTCGCCCGCACGCTCTCGACCTTGCTGCAAAACGGCGTGCCAGTTTTGACAGCGTTGAAAATCACTGAACAAGTGATGCCCAACCACATCATCAAAGAGGCCGTGGCAAAAGCCCGCGAGGAGGTAACCGACGGTAAAACGCTC
>JBQCEJ010000082.1:0-3248 GCA_051960355.1 Verrucomicrobiota bacterium
GCCTGCGCGCTGACGGGCGCAGGCGGATGCGCGGTGCGATAGGTTTTTACCAACAGACCCAGCAGCAGGAGGCTGAATATCACACCCAGCACGGTGCGTTCCTGTTTGGTCAATCGACTCACGCGCCGCAATATAATCGAATTGGCACGAATCACAATGGCTGAAAACCGCAGACGCGATTCGTCACGCCGCCGCGATGTTCACCAACCGTTTTGGCACAATAATGACTTTCTTGATGGTTTTGCCGGCCAGGAATTCCTGCACCTTCGCGGAAGCCTTGGCGGTCGATTCCAGCGTGGCGTTGTCTGCGTCGGCGGGAACCTTGATGACATCGCGCAACTTGCCGTTGACCTGGACAGGAATTTCCAAAACGTCTTCCACGAGCAGGGCGGGATTGAACTTCGGCCACGGCTGATATGGCAGCGAGTGGCGGATGCCAGTCCCGTTCAAGGCCTGAAGTTTGGCCCACAGCTCTTCGGCCAGATGGGGCGCGAACGGTTGCAGCAGAATCAAAAATTCGCGCAGCACGGAAACCGGTTTGCATTCCCAGTTCATGGCGTCGTTGATGAAGACCATCATTCCCGAAATCGCCGTGTTGAAGCGCATGCCGTCCAGGTCTTCAGTGACTTTTTTGATGCACTGGTGCAAGGCCTTGAGTTGAGCGGGAGACGCCGGCACGTCTTTGACCGCGGAATTGAGTCGAATCAACTCCAGCAACGCCTGAGCCTTGCCGGGTTCCGCGGTGGCCTCGGCCTGTTCAAACTCGGTTTCGCTCGCCTCGTCCACGAACAAACGCCAGACGCGACCGAGAAACCGATACACGCCTTCGACGCCTTTCGTGTTCCAGGGTTTGGTGTCCTGAAGCGGGCCCATGAACATTTCGTAAAGCCGGAAAGCATCGGCGCCGTATTCAGCGAGAATATCATCCGGGTTCACCACATTGCCGCGCGACTTGGACATCTTCTGGCCGTCCTCGCCGAGGATCAGGCCTTGATTGACCAACTTAAAAAACGGTTCGGCCGTGGACACATAACCGAGATCGAAAAGCACCTTGTGCCAGAACCGGGCGTAGAGCAGGTGCAACACGGCGTGTTCGGTTCCGCCGACGTAGAGGTCCACGCCGGGCGTCGTTGATTCAAGTTTCGAGTCGGCCGTTGGAACGCTTGAATCTTGAATCTTGGAACTTCCCATCCAATACCTTTCGGTTTCCTTGCTGACGAAGGCGGCGCCGTTCTGCGCATCAAGGTAGCGGAGATAATACCAACACGAACCCGCCCATTGCGGCATCGTGTTCGTCTCCCGAAACGAGCCGTCCGGCAGATTTACCCAATCGTGAGCGCGGGCGAGCGGCGGCTGGCCGTCTTGAGTGGGTTTGTAATCGTCCAGCTTCGGCGGGAGCAAGGGCAGGGCGCTTTCGGGCAAGGCTTCGTGGTAGAGATTTCCCGCGGCATCCTTTTTCCAAAGAATCGGGAACGGTTCGCCCCAATACCGTTGGCGGCTGAACAGCCAGTCGCGCAGTTTGTAGTTGATGGTGCGCTTGCCGAGATTTTTTGCTTCGAGCCACGCGGCAATTTTCTTCTTCGCCTCAGCCGTTGAGAGCCCCGTGATTGAAATCTCCGGGCCGGTGGAGTTGACCGCGGTTCCATCATCGACAAATCCCTGCCAATCGGTTCGGGAATCGGGCGGTTGAACCACCTGAAGGATCAGAAGATTGAACTTCTTGGCGAACTCAAAGTCGCGGGTGTCGTGCGCCGGCACGGCCATGATTGCTCCCGTGCCGTAGCTGGCAAGGACGTAGTCGGCAATCCAGATCGGAATTCGTGCGCCGTTCACTGGATTGATCGCAAAAGCGCCGGTCCACACGCCGGATTTGTCCTTGGCCAGTTCCGTGCGTTCCAGGTCGCTTTTGCGCGCGGTGCGTTCGCGGTATTCTTCCACGGCAGCGCACTGTTCCTCAGTGGTGATTTCATCGACCAGCCGATGTTCCGGCGCGAGCACCATGTAAGTCGCGCCAAACAGCGTGTCCGGCCGCGTGGTGAAGACTCGGATCATTTCCATGGAATCGGCCACTTTGAAATCCACTTCCGCGCCTTCGCTGCGCCCGATCCAGTTCCGCTGCATTTCCTTGAGCGAATCGCTCCAATCGATCGTGTCCAGATCGTGCAGCAGACGTTCGGCGAACGTTGTGATCCTCAGCATCCATTGGCGCATCGGTTTGCGAATGACCGGGAAGTTGCCGACTTCACTTTTGCCGTCGATGACCTCTTCGTTGGCGAGCACGGTGCCGAGTTCCGGGCACCAGTTTACCGGCGCTTCACTGACGTAAGCGAGGCGTTTGGAATCGCGGTACGCGCGCCGCTGTTCTTCGGTGGTACAATCACCGGGATAATTCAGGGTTTCGATCGACTCGGCACGGTTGGTTTCCGGATTGAACCAGGAATTGTAAAGCTTGAGGAAAATCCATTGCGTCCATTTGAAATAATGCGGATCGGTTGTGTTAACCTCGCGCGACCAGTCATAGCTGAAGCCGAGACTTTTAATCTGGCGGGTGAAGTTGGCGATGTTCGCTTCGGTTGTGACGCGCGGATGCTGCCCGGTTTTGACGGCATACTGTTCGGCCGGCAAACCGAAGGCGTCCCAGCCCATCGGATGCAGCACGTTGAACCCGAGCGCCCGGCGATAGCGCGCGAGAATGTCGGTGGCCGTGTAGCCTTCGGGATGGCCGACATGCAGGCCCGCACCGGACGGGTAGGGGAACATGTCGAGAATGTAGAACTTGGAAGGCGCGTGGCGCGTGGGCAGCATGGCATCGGCTCCGTGCCGTTGCGCAAACGGATGGTCGGGAGAGATCGTCTCGCCCGGATTGAAGGCGCGGAAGCTCTGTTGCTGGTCCCAGGCCTGTTGCCACTTGGGTTCGATGAGTTGAAATGGATATTGCCGACGACTGCTTGCCATAGAGCGCGAGATAGTTGCGGAAATGTGGCCGGGAGACAATGGCAGAATCGTAGCGGACTGATTCAATCAGAATCCTGCAAAGCGCAAGCCAAGTTCGCGCAAACCGATCAAGCCATGGACTGCGGCGGAAATGCAGCGCCACCCCGCTATCTGGACTGTGGTCACCGCGGCCGCGAGAGGTTCGGCGGTCCCAGCCGTCACTTTAGGTGCGCTGGAATCATCATCGCCGCGGCGCCAAACGGAAGGGATCTCTATTTCGTGGTAAATTGCCTTCGAATCCATCAATCCAGCTT
>JBQCEJ010000083.1:0-8893 GCA_051960355.1 Verrucomicrobiota bacterium
CCATTGAGGGTCAATCCGAAGGAGAGCGCCTCCGCTGCCAGGTCGAGATCAGCGTCCGCACAAACAATTGCCGCGTCGCAACCGCTCAATTCCATCGTGGACGGAATCAGTTTTGGAACCAGTTCCGCAAGGATGGTTCTACCCGTCGCGGCGGAACCGGTGAACAAAACCTTGTCCGGCCCCGCAGCGATCGCGGCCCGAGCGCTTGCTGTCGATTCAGGAAGCAAGCCGATCAGTTGACGATCAAATCCGGCCCGAACGGCCAGTTCACACAGCAAACGCATTGCAGGGGTGCCGCCCACACCGGGCTTTATCAACACCGCATTGCCCGCGACCAACGCCTGGAGCATTTGGACGCCAGTCAGGAGGAGAGGATAATTTCCCGGGCCAATAATCAATACAACGCCGAACGGCTCGCGCTGAATCTCACTACGTACTCCCGCCAGCCAGAGAGGTCGTCCCCGGCTTCCGAACTGCCGCGGGGCAAGAAGGCGCTTCGCCTCGCGCTCCAGAAAACGGCACGCCTCGACCAGCGGCATAATCTCCGCCGTGAGTGCTTCCAAAGCAGGGCGTCGGCGCGCCGAGGCGGAAGCGTCCGCAAGATCGAATGCCTGATCTGCGATCAGCCGACGGAGTTGGCGAATCAACCTCAGGCGATGCGTAACGCACGTGGCGGCCCAGCCCGGTTGTGCGGCGCGTGCATGGGCCATCGCTTGATTCACCAAGCAACGCAATTCCGTTTCTTCATTTTCGAAGGAGATCGGAACGGGAGTGCGGTTTTGGCCAGGACGGTTCATGGGGATCGTCGCGTTGGATTTTTACCCTTGATGCGCGCTGGTTCGAGATTGAACCAGCGGCTGAAGTTTTCCACGGCTTGCGCCATCGGCCCGCCTTGCGGTTCAACCGTTGCATCGCGCCTACCGCCAACGCCCGGCCCGGTTTCCGCGCCACTGTCGATCCCGAGATCATTCAATAAAAGCCGGCTGCTGATGCGCGCGCTTTCGAAAATCACCGGCAGTCCACTGCCGGGATGCGTGCCGCCGCCGACAAGATAAACGCCGTCGAGATCTTCAAAACGATTGTGCGGACGGAGATGCAACATCTGGTCGAGGCTGTGAGCGAGATTGAAGGTGGCCCCGCGATAGATTTCATAGCGCGAATCCCAATCCGCCGGCGTGATAACGCGTTCGTAACGAATGCGGGATTCAACATTGTCGTAGCCGGCTTTCTTGATCTGGCGCAACAGCAGGTTGCGGTAACGGGCGCGTTCGCGATTCCAATCGACGTTCGGATGCTGATGCGTCACGGGCGCGAGCACGTACAGCGTCGAGTGGTCGCGCGGCGCGAGTCCAGGATCCGTCACGCAGGCGTTTTGAACATAGAAACTCGGGTCTTCGCTCAGGACGTGCCGGTTCTCAATGTCATCGAGATTCCGCGCGTAATCCTCCGCGATGTGAATGGTGTGATGCGGCAGCTCGAAGCGGCCTTCCACGCCGAGATACATCATGAATGTCGAGCAGGAATATTTCTTCTTCGCGAGCTTCCGATTCGTCCAGCGATGGCGCAGCTCATCGGGCACGAGCTTTTCCATGGCGCGGGCGAAATCCGCATTCACCACGACGGCATCGGCACGATGCACACCCGCGTGCGTGCGTACGCCGACAGCGCGTTTGCCTGCGAAGAGAATTTCTTCGACCGGCTCATTAAGGCAGATTTCCACGCCCAGCCGCTCGGCGACGCGCGCCATCGCAGTCGTCAACGCCGCACATCCGCCGATGGGATGAAACACGCCGTATTCATATTCCAAAAAGCTTAGAATGCTGAACAGGCTGGGACAGCGAAACGGCGACATGCCGAGATATTTCGATTGGAAGCAAAATGCCAGCCGCACGCGGTCGTCGCTGAAGAAGCGTTTGAGGTAAGTGTCCACCGATTGATGCGGCCGGAGCATCGGCAGCATTTTCAGCAGGCGCATTTGAACCAAATCCTGCCAGCCGAGAAACGGATTTTCGAGACACGGCTCCATGCGCTCCAGCTTGGCGCGGTTCTCATCCAGGAAACGGCGAAAGCCCGGAGCATCCGCCGCGCACAAGCCCGCGATCTGCCGCTCCATCGCCGCAACATTGGGCGTGGCGTCAATTTTCCCGCCCGCACCGAACTGAATGCGATACTGCGGATCCAGCCGAACGAGTTCGACTTCATCGGCCAGGCTCGTTCCCGCCGCACGAAAGATTTCATCGAGGACGCGGGGATACAGAAAGAACGTCGGGCCAAGGTCGAACTTGAACCCGTCCGATTCAATGCTGGAAGTGCGTCCACCGAGAACCGGCAGGCGTTCGATGATTTTGACGCGCACACCGGCTGCGGCGAGTTGGATTGCAGAGGCCAGTCCACCTGGACCCGCGCCGATGATGAGAACCTGTTTGGTCATACGTTTAGTTCAAGAATTGGCCGTCGTTCGCGCCTGCACTGAACTCAGGCCGCCATCCACCGCCAGCACCTGGCCCGTGACCCACGATTGCTCGAGTAACCAGCGGATTGCGCTGGCGACTTCGTCCGGCTCACCAATGCGGCCCAATGGATGCAAGGCTTTGGAGGCTTTCAGCAGTGTTTCATTTTGGGTGAGAGAACTGGTCATCGGCGTGCGCGTGAGTCCGGGAGCGACGCAGTTGACCCGGGTGTTGTAACGGGCGTAAGTCGCCGCAGCGGATTGCGCGAGGCCAACGACTCCCGCTTTGGCGGCAGCGATCGCCTCATGATTGATCATGCCGCGTTGCGCGACAGCGGAGGCCAGCAAAACGATCGAGCCTCCGCCCTCGCGCATCATCAGGCTCGCGGCGGAACGCACGATGTAAAATGACGAAGTCAGATTGGCCGAGATCACGTCGGCCCAATCCTCGTCTGTCGTCAGATGCGCTGGTTTCAGCAACAGCGAGCCAACACAATTCACGACGCCGTTGAGCGGTCCTTGTTTCTGAAAAGCGCTTGCGACACACGCGTCCACCGCCGCTGCATTGGTGACGTCTGTCACGGAGACGTCCGCGTTAAGCTCTGCTGCGAGAGCCTCGAGCCTGGTTCGGTCGCGCGCGGCCAGAGTCAATCGGCAATTCAACTCGGCGAGTTGTCGGGCAAGAGCGGAACCGATGCCGCCGGTCGCTCCGAAAATTAAAATACTGCTGCCGGAAAGCGAAGAGATCATAGCGGCAGGGCGAGCTGAACGTTCAGGGCAAGATGCCACGAGTTCGCGACAGAGTTTTCGGATCGGCGAAGGAAACCCATGACTTCAGCGATGGCTTTTATTTCAAATTTACAGTTCACAGTTGAGCTGGAAGTGGGGTTGCCACTTTCAGCGTGTTCATACTTTGTCTAACGTTTTAAACATTGTCAAGATGTTGTCTCACATTTCACAGAACAATCAAATCGCCCCAACCAAGCTTGCAAATGACTTATTATCAACTATTCACGGACTCTCCTGTTAGAGATCCATATTCTCTCTTGCCAACACGAATTCTGTTTGTCACATTTTTGTCTCAATCTATGACTAACGCCCACCACGCAATCAAAGCGGTCGCCCGGCGCACGGGTTTGAGCGCGCATGTCATCCGAATCTGGGAGAAGCGCTATCATGCGGTGGAACCCGAACGCACCGACACCAACCGCCGGCTCTATTCCGAAGAGCAGATTGAGCGGCTGAGTTTGCTGCGCGACATCACCCAGGCCGGGCACAGCATTGGAAACGTGGCGAAACTGCCCACCGTGCGGCTGCGTGAATTGGCGGAGCAATCCACCGTGAACCTGGCCGGCGCGCCGAGCGGGAATAGCGGTGGGACTGCATCGTTTCTGGACGAATGCATTGCCGCAGTGAAGACGCTCGATTCCCGCGCGCTCGAAGATGCGCTCAATCGCGCGGCGACTGATTTGGGCGCGCAAGGTTTGCTGCAACGCGTCGTCGCTCCGCTCGCGCAGAAGATCGGAGACCTGTGGCGCGACGGAACCATCACTGCGGCGCACGAACATTTTGCCAGCGTCGTCATCCGGATTTTTCTCGGCCACGCAGCGAAACCGTTCGCGGGAGCGGAGAACGGGCCGGGCTTGATTGTGGCAACGCCTTCAGGGCAACTGCATGAGCTCGGGGCGTTGCTGGCTGCGGCCACGGCGGCCAACCTCGGATGGCGCGTGACGTATCTGGGAGCCAGTTTGCCCGCCGCTGAAATTGCTGGCGCCGTAAAACAAAGCCAGGCGCGCGCGCTGGCGCTCAGCATTGTTTATCCCGAAGACGATCCGCGCCTGGAAACAGAGCTGACGCGTCTCCGCGATCTGCTGCCGGATGACGTTTTACTGCTGAGCGGCGGGCGGGCGGTGACGAGCTATAGTGCGGCGTTGGAAAAAATCGGCGCGGTGCAGATCAAAGACCTGGCTCATCTCGGGTCCGTTCTGGACGAAGCCCGCAAACCATCAAAGAAATCCAAACGATGAAATCATTCTTTTCCCCCAATATCTCCAACACCGGCCGGTTGGTGCGCGGACTCGGCGCACTGGGATTGCTGACTGGCGCGTGGTTCGGCTGGCAGGCTTCACCGTGGCTCGGAGTGGCGCTCCTGATTTCCGGCGCGTTTGTGATGTTTGAAGCGCTGCGCGGCTGGTGCGCGCTGCGGGCCTGCGGCATCAAAACCAAACTCTAGCTGATTTGATTGTGAAAGAATTCAAACTTCATGCGGAGCTCTTTCTCCCGCGCCCCCGCGCCGAGGTATTCGCGTTTTTTACCGAAGCCAGAAATCTGGAAGCGATCACGCCCGCGTGGCTGAATTTTGAAGTCCTCACACCCGCACCGATCGTGCTCAAGCCCGGCGCGCTGATTGATTATCGCATTCGAGTGCATCGGATTCCCCTCCGCTGGTGCACGGAAATCACCGAATGGGAGCCGCCGCACCGATTCGTGGACACGCAATTGCGCGGACCGTATCGGCTGTGGCATCACACCCACACTTTTCGCGAGCAGGATGGCGGCACGCTTTGCCTGGACGACGTGCGTTATTCGCCGCGCGGCGGCGCGCTGATCAACTGGCTCTTCGTCCGGCGCGATGTGGAGCGGATTTTCCAATACCGGCAGGAAAGACTTCGGAAGTTTTTGAGCTAACGGAACACGAGCGGGGAGGCGAAATAGAATTGCGGAGTGGAAAAAGCGAAGGCCCGCAACCTGCGGGCCTTCACCGGGAAAGATGACTGTCGTTGAGGTCAGGCTTTGGCGAATTTTCTGCCCATCCCAAAGAGACCGATCAAGGCCGCACCAAGCAAGCCAATCGTCGTGCCGCCATCCGGCACATGGGTGGGAGTCCGGCCGCAAGCGACATCCGCCACCAAGCCGGCTTGTTTTAGGTAGAAATCTCCTTGAGTCGCTGTCACGGTGTAGTCGAGAAATCCGTTCTGTTGCAGTGTCATGAAGGTATTGCCGTGAACTCCGCCAACAACAAACGCGAAAGCGGCGTTTCCACTGGAGAACCCAGAGCCATCGAGGCTGATGGAATACGTTTCAGACCGAATGTCGAAATCGTCGATAATAAGGAAACTGGCGATGGCCCAATTGAGCTGCTGGGTGGAGGGATCGAAACCCGACCGAAGATCCCAAGTTCCGGAGTAGGACGGATTGGAACTGGCACTGAGATGAGCCAGCGGCAGACCAAAATCGACGTCTGTAATCAGCATGGCGGAAGCACTGTGATTCCCAAGCAAAGTTGCAGCCGCTATTAGTCCCAAAATCGTTTTCTTCATGTTCTATTTTTTGGGCTGGTTCTGTGTTGATTCCAGCCGACGATACCCTCAGCAGGCCCAGTACCAAAAACCGCAACCGGCCTAATCAACTCATTCGATTCACATTCAAATAGCTATTTAACAGCGACTTACATATTTTTAAAATTTCAAATTAGAGCACGGCCGCGGCGATCCGCTTTCAAAAAAGTGTAAGCTATTCCGGCGTTTTTCACCTATGGGCGGGTGGTGGTGATTGATCACCGGGGGGTTCCCGGGGGCAGGTTCCGTATCCGTCGGAATTGCTCCCTCTCGCAGACCCGCTAGGTTTGAGTCATGTTCTTCCACAGAAAAAATAAAAAAGGGAATGGTATTGGGCAGACGCAGGCATCCTTGGCGGAGTGTGAACCCTCCGCTTCTGCCAAGAAAATTCTGCTGGTGGATGACGATGCGGTCACGCTCGCAGCCATGTCGATGAAGCTGAAGTCCAAAGGCTATCGAGTGCTGATGGCCCAGAATGGCTCCGAGGCTTTGGCCATTTCGCGGAAGGACAAACCGGATCTGATGTTGTTGGACGTGAATTTCCCACCCACTGTCGGCGGCGTGGAGTGGAACGGATTCCTGCTCGCCGAATGGCTTAAGCGCCGGGATGGCGTCGGTGCCACGCCCATGATCGTAATGAGCGGCAGGGAAGAACCGGATTACCAGAAACGCGCCGCTGCGGCTGGAGCCACCGCATTCATTCGTAAACCGCTGAATGCGGACGAACTCCTGACCTCCGTTGACCTCGCCCTTGGCGGAAAATCGTCAAGGAGCGATTCCACAGCGGTCGATTTCAGCGCGTGACGCGCCGTCCGCTGGCCGAGGTTCCCCTGGTCGGAACCTCACTCAATCCGATTGCGTTCCATGATTTCCTCTTCGTCCAGAGTGCATTATCTTTTGCAGCTCTGGCATGACTGACGCGCGGATTGAAGAAATCAGAAAACTGTTGCCGCAAGGGCTTCTCCCCGACTGGGTGCGGCTTGGCTCGCGGCTCGTGCGGCTGCTGCGGGATCGTCATCATCCGGAAACTCACGACGCCATTCTGAATCGCCTTCTCGCGCAAGCCCGCGCCTCGGCTGCATTGCGCGAGGAACGACGCCTCAACCTCCCGCGCATCAATTACCCGGCGGAATTGCCGATCACCAGCCGCAAGGATGATATCGTCGCGGCGATCCGGGCGAATCAAGTGGTGGTCATTGCCGGCGAAACCGGTTCGGGCAAGACAACCCAGATTCCCAAAATGTGCCTCGAAGCCGGATTGGGCATCGAGGCGAAGATCGGTTGCACGCAACCACGACGCGTCGCCGCACTTTCTATTTCCCGGCGCATTGCCGAGGAACTCGCCGTGAACTGGGGCCGCGAAGTGGGTTGCAAAATCCGGTTTGACGACCGGTCCAGCGAGCGCACTTACATCAAGTTGATGACCGATGGCATCCTGCTCGCCGAAACGCAGGGCGATCCCCTGCTCTCTGAATACAACGCGCTGATCATTGACGAAGCCCATGAGCGCAGCCTGAACATTGATTTTCTGCTCGGTTATCTCAAGGGATTGCTCGGCAAACGTCCCGACCTGAAGCTCATTATTACTTCGGCAACGATCGACACGGAATCGTTCTCCCGCGCTTTCAAT
Organism: Verrucomicrobiota bacterium; assembly: GCA_051960355.1. Lineage (GTDB taxonomy): Bacteria > Verrucomicrobiota > Verrucomicrobiia > Limisphaerales > DASXHY01 > DASXHY01. The sequence continues at coordinate 7,418 of JBQCEJ010000083.1, forward strand.
GATGCGCCCATCATTGAAGTCTCCGGACGGCTGTATCCGGTCGAAGTGGTTTACGCGCCGTTCGACACCGCTTCGGAAGAGCGCGGTGACATGACTTACATCGATGCGGCGGTGCGCGCGGCAGAACAGGTTTTGTGCGAACCCGGCCAGGGCGACGTTCTGATTTTCATGCCGGGCGAACGCGACATTCGGGAAACCAGCGATTTGCTCGAAGGCCGGTTTGGGCGCGAGGCGGAAATCATTCCGCTCTTTGGCCGTTTGAGCGCGGGCGATCAACAGCGCGTCTTCTCACCCGCCACACGCCGCAAAATCGTGATCGCCACGAACATTGCCGAAACCTCGCTGACCATTCCCGGCATTCGTTATGTGATCGATTCCGGTCTGGCGCGCATCAGCCGTTACAACCCGCGCACCCGCACCCGGCGATTGCCCGTGGAACCGGTTTCGCAGAGCAGCGCCAACCAGCGCAAAGGTCGCAGTGGTCGCGTGCAGGACGGCGTCTGCATTCGCTTGTATTCGGAAGAAGACTTTGCCGCGCGCCCGGCTTATCAACAGCCGGAAATTCAGCGCTCCAACCTGGCGGAAGTCATTCTGCGGATGAAAGCGTTTCGCCTTGGCGAAATTGAAACGTTCCCGTTCGTCAATCCGCCGCTGCCCGTCGCCATCCAGGGCGGATACGCCTTGCTTCAGGAACTCGGCGCACTGGATGCCAATCGTGATTTGACCCAACTCGGCCGCGATCTGGCGCATCTGCCGATCGATCCGACACTCGGGCGAATGCTGCTGCAATCGCAGCGCGAACACGCCACCCGCGAACTGCTCATCATCGCAGCCGGATTGAGCATTCAAGATCCGCGCGAACGTCCGCTGGATCAGAAGGACGCCGCCGCGGCCGCGCACAAGCGCTTTCTGGATCCGCGCTCCGATTTTCTCACGCTGCTCAACATCTGGAACGCCGTTCACGATCAATGGGAGCAACTCCGGACGCAGAACGCGCGCCGCAAATTCTGCCGCGCCCATTTTCTTTCCTACCTGCGGATGCGCGAATGGCAGGATCTCCACGCGCAATTGCACGGAGCGCTGGAAGATCTTGGGAAGATCAAATTGAACGAGAGCAACGCCGCTTACGATGCCATTCATCGCGCGATTCTCACCGGCCTGCTCGGGCACGTGGCGATGCGCAAGGAACGGAATCTTTATCAGGCGGCCGGCAATCGTCAGGTTGCGATTTTTCCTGGATCCGCCTTGCACGATCGAGCTGAGAAACGCGCTACCTCACCGAAACCCAAAGGTCCAGCGAAGCCCGTCGCCACGCATCAACCGCCGTGGATCATGGCGGGCGAAATGGTGGAAACGTCGCAGCTGTTCGCCCGGACAGTCGCCGGGATTGATCCGTTGTGGATTGTGCAACTGGCGCCGCATCTTTGCAAAATCACGCATCAGAATCCGCGTTGGGTCGTCGGCGCAGGCAATGTT
>JBQCEJ010000084.1:0-3262 GCA_051960355.1 Verrucomicrobiota bacterium
CGATTTCGCCTGGCAGGGCGGCTACGGCGAATTCAGTGTCAGCCCCATGCACGTTGAAGCGGTGCGCGAATACATCCGCAAACAGCCAGAGCACCACCAGCAGGAAAATTTCCAGACCGAGTATCGCCGGTTCTGCGAGAAGAACGGCAAACCTTTGGACGAACGCTATGCGTGGGATTGAGATTCAACCAGGGTTGAAACCCCGTCATGTGACCGGACAAATCGGAGCCGGCCAATGTTACAAAGGGTCGAAGGCCCGCAATGTGACAGCCCGGCCGGAAGGGCCGGGTTATGTCATCACCAAAAACCCCCAAGGCCTGAAAGGCCGGTCCAACGATCTCGCCACCCACGTGCCGCCCCTACAGGGCGGGAGACAATTTGTTGCACAAGTTCCCGGGCCTTCAGCCCGGGCTATAACAGAGCGGGCTTTCAGCCCTATCCCTCCGACGTGCTGAAACTCCCGCCCATTTCCCACGACGGCAACGTGAACGAAATCATCGGCAAATTTGGCGGTGCAGACCAACTCCGCACCGGCGCCTCCAAACGCTGCTCTAAGCCGATTAACGCCGACAAAACAGGGCTGAAAGCGCGCCATGTGACCGGCCAAATCGGGACCTGCCAATGTTACAGAGGGCCGAAGGCCCGCAATGTGACAGCCCGGCCTGAAGGGCCGGGTTATGACATCACCAAAAATCCCCAAGGCCTGAAAGGCCGCTCCAACAATCTCGCCGTCCATGTGCCGCCCCTACAGGGCGAGAGGCAATTTGTTTGCACGTATTCCCGGGCCTTCAGCCCGGGCTATAACAGAGCGGGCTTTCAGCCCTATCCCTCCGACATGCTGAAACTCCCGCCCATTTCCCAACGCGGCAACGTGAACGAAATCATCAGCAAATTCGGCGGCGCAGACCAACTCCGCACCGCCGGCAACCAACTCCAATCGCTGCTGTATGCGGCTCCAAGTAGTTATCAAAACCAATAAACGCCTATGCCAGACTCCCAACCGCTAACGACGGACTTTTTTGTCCAGTCAATCAAGGTGCGAAGACTCTTTGGACACTTCGACTACGACCTGGATTTCACATGCGCGACTGAAGCCGGCCCTAATCGTCTTTCAATCCTGTATGGCGACAATGGCTCTGGAAAGACCACCATATTGAAGCTTCTCTTTCATCTATTGTCTCCAGTCGAAAGTCGTGGGCACAAAACAGTCGTCACTCAAACGAAATTCTCTCTTTTCGAAGTGACTCTGGCGAATGGCACACGAGTGATAGCTGAGCGGCCTGGGAACAAGTTTTCCGGAAGCATTGAGCTTCGAATCGAGAAAAGGGATGCGGTGCTCGAAAGTTTGAAGCTCAAACCGGACGAGGACGGCAGCGTCTCTCTTCGCGGGACACCTGATATGCCGAAACTGGGGAAATTCCTTCATAGGCTTCGCAGTCTCAATGTCGAGATACTCTTCATGCGAGATACACGCCGTCTAACGAGTAGTTTTGATGAGAAGCCGCACGCGGAGGAATCGGAATTGCCACAGCAGTTCGAGATGATGCTCGAGATGAGTCCAGAGCACATTGTTCGGCAACGTCGTAGTTCGAAAGAAGCACCGCTAGAGACAGCTGTTGAAAATGGGACAACCTTCTTCCGCCGGCAAGCGATTGCCGCGTCAAGTCGTGGCGAAGTTGACACTAACAAGATTTATGGACACTTGATCAAGCAACTCGTCATTCCCAAAAAGCAAACTCAATTAGAAACCGCTGGCCTCTTCGAAAGTTCAATGGAGAGACTTGAGGGGCTTGCCGAGAGGAACAAATCATTCGTCACAGTTGGTCTTTCGACGCCCCTATTGGCTGCGGATATGATTCGGAGTCTTAAGAAGGCCAAAGGACCAGCACGCCCGGCACTTCTCAATGTGTTGACCCCCTACATTGACAGCGTTCAGGCTCGACTTGAGGCATTGGACGGTCTCAGAAAATTAATCTCCAAATTCACGGATTCGCTTAATTCGTTCATCGGAAATGGCAAGTCCGTGGTGTTCGACCTCCGTGATGGCCTCAGAATCGTCGGCTACGACAACGATGTTTTAAGTCCTCAGGCGCTTTCCTCGGGCGAACGACAGTTGCTTTCAATGTTCTGCCACATCATCTGTGTTCGAGGCAGAACGGCGGTTTTCATCATCGACGAGCCGGAGCTTTCACTGAACGTGAAGTGGCAGCGAAGACTCGTGCAAAGCTTGTTAGATTGCGCGGAGGGGGCGTCGGTTCAGTTCCTGATGGCGTCGCATTCGTTGGAATTGCTCGCACGGCATCGAAGCCACATGGTGTCGCTCAAGAAGGAGGCCAAAGATGCAAACACACCATGATGTGCCGCGGCGAACGGTGGAAGAACTTGTCGCTCTTTATTCACTTGAGCCCGAGGTGCAAGATGTGTTTGCCGAGGGCTGCTGTGACCAATCTATCCTTCGCTGGTTCATCGACACCGCCTGTTCAGCATGCGCGAATGTCAGCGTGTATCCGATCGATGAAATCGACGTTCCGGCAGAAGTGCTGGAGAAATACGGCCTCACGACGGGAAATCGATCCGAGGTAATCGCGCTTTGCCTCGAACTGGAGGCACAGATGGGGGCGGACTTCACCCGAGCAACGGGAATCATCGACAAGGACGCCGACGACTTGTTGGGGTTGAACTGCAATTGCGATTTGTTGCTGAAGTCCGACTTTAGCTGTCTGGAGATGTATCTCTTTTCGGAGACGTGCTTGGCCAAAGTGCTCAAGCTCGCATTTCCTAAGTCGAGGTGTTCTCCAAGTGACGTCGTAAGCCAACTAGCCCCTTTGCTAAAGGAGCTGTTCTTAGCTCGCGCGGCAAATCAAAGCCTAGCCCTCAACGCAAAATGGATCGCCATTGAAGGTTTCATTTCGATAGAGGGCGGGGTGGTTAGCTTCCGCCTTGACGACTTTCATCGTCATTTCCTCCAGAATTCAGGTATGTGGGGAAGGCGAAAGGAGTTCGAAACTGCCGTGGCGACACTTCGAACGAAGTTGCCAAAGGATTTCCGCTTCGGAGCAAATGGCCACGATGCGGTTTGCGCTATGGGCCATTTTCTTAGAAGCACCTGTAAGAAGGCAAAAGACTCAGACCGAACGCCTCCCCATGTTCTTGTGCATTTGCTTACATGCAGCTTGGAAATCGCGGACGTGCAGAAGCAGCCGATGTTCAAGCAACTTTTGAAACGGCTGACGACAAAAAGCGCAGCAACGTGAAAGGCGTT
>JBQCEJ010000085.1:0-10403 GCA_051960355.1 Verrucomicrobiota bacterium
CTTTCGAGCGTCAGCACATTGGTCAGGTCAACCCAGGTAGCAGTGACGGATGGATGAGCGTCACCAAATAGTTTTCGCCGGATCTCCAACACCCGCCGGAGGCTGGCTTCGGACTCGCTCAATTTCCCTTCATCCCGCTGCACGAGGGCCAGATGGTCGAGGGTTGTCGCCAAGTTTGGATGGTCGTTGCCCAGGAACTTGCTTTGTATCGCGGCTGCTTTCTGGAACAAACCTTCCGCTTCGGCCAGATTTTTTTCACCCTGTCGGATGAGAGCGAGGTTGTTGAGTGAATCGGCGACGGCGGGATTTTCTTCGCCAAATAGATTTCTGCGCATGGCCAGCGCCTCACCCTCCAAGCGCCCGGCTTCGTCCAGATTTTTTGCGTCGCGCATCAGCACGGCCAGATGGTGAAGGGAGGCGGCCAGCTCGGGATGCTCCTGGCCGAGCAGTTTGCGGCGCTGCGCCAGAGCTTGGCGAAGTAGTCCTTCCGCTTCGACGACTTTGCCTTGAGCGGCCAGGATCAGTCCAAGATTGTTGATGGCGGTGGCGACGGAAGGATACTCCGGGCCGAAGATTTTCCGCTGCATTGCGAGTGACTGGCGTTCCAAGGCTTCTGCCTCGTCCAGCTTGCCTTCCTCACGCAGCACGAAGGCCAGGTTGTCCATTGTGATGGCCAGCCCGGGCCGGTCGTCATCCAGCAGTTTTTTCTGAATGTCGATTGATTCGCGGAGGGGTGGCTCGGCATCGGCGGGCTTCCCTTCGGCGTCCAGCGCGAGGGCAAGATTGTTCAGCGAAGTGGCCACGGCCAGGTGTTCATGGCCAAACAATTTCTGGTCCATCACCAGTGCGTCGCGATGCAGCCTTTCGGCTTCGGCCAACCGGCCTTCGCTGCGCAACACCAGCGCCAGATTATTGAGTGATTCGGCGACTTCGGCGTGTTCATCACCATAAAGTTTACGTCGCAGTTCGAGCGCTTCGCGTTGCAACGCCTCGGCTTCGGGAAACTTGCCCTGATCGCGCAGCACCAGTGCCAGATCATTGAGGGAAACAGCCACATCGCGGCGTTTGGCACCGCGCGTGAGATTGAGTAACGAACGCGCGCTGCGATGCAGTTGCTCGGCCTTGCCGGACTGGCCGAGGGCGCGATAGACCTCACCGAGCGTGTTGCAGATTTCGGCCTGCACTTCCGGCTGATCCTTCAGATCGTTCGTCACCCGCGCAAGGGTTTTGTCGAGAATCTCACGCAAGAGCGTCGTGTCGCGTCCCAGCGCTACGCCCGGCCCGACGCCTTTCAGCATGTCTTCCAGGAAGTGTGCAACCTGCTGGCTGCGCTGCGCCTCCCGGTCGGCCTCGCGTCGTGCGGCTTGTTCGCGGAAGAACATCCAGGTGGAAACCACCAAGCCGGCGACAATCGCGATGGCCACCGCAGTGCTGGCGGTGAAAACCAGTTGGTTGCGCCGGACGAGCTTTTGAAATCGATAGAATACGGTGGGTGGTCGGGCGACGACCGGCTCATTATTCAAAAAGTGTTCGATGTCCCCGGCAAAACTGCTCGCGGTTTCGTAACGTCGCGTGCGGTTTTTTTCGAGCGACTTCATCACGATCCAATCCAGATCGCCCCGGATAAGGTGGATGAGCTTTTGCGTCGCCGCCTGCCGCTGCCGTGCGATGGTGGTGAGGTCCGCGTCGTGCAACGTGCTCAGGCGGGTCGAAGGCCGCTGCGGTTCAACTTCGCGGATTGTCCGGCGCATCGCATCGAACCCGACCTGCAAGAGTTCCCTTGGATCAAATGGCGTGCGGCTGGTCAGCAATTCGTAGAGCAGCACGCCTAGCGAATAGATGTCGCTGCGCGTGTCAATGTCCTGCCCGCTGATCTCCGCTTGTTCGGGGCTCATGTAAGCGGGCGTGCCGATGAATTGATCGAACTCCGTGAACAGTGTCTTGTCCGTCAGCCGCTGGCCCGTCGCTTTGGCGATGCCGAAATCGATCACTTTCGGCACCGGCATGCCGTCCTGCTGCGTAACGAGAATGTTCGACGGTTTGAGGTCCCGGTGGATGATGCCCTTTTGATGAGCGTGTTGGATGGCCTGACATACCTCCTGAAAGAGCTTCAGGCGTTTGTTGGTGGGCAGATTATTTTGGTCGCAATACTCGGTGATCTTGGTGCCGCGCACCAGTTCCATCACAAAATAGGGCCGACCGGTCTCCGTCGCGCCCGCGTCAAAAACTTTCGCAATGCTTGGGTGATCCATGAGCGCCAGCGCCTGCCGTTCGGCCTCGAAGCGGGCGACGACGTTCTTGGTGTCCATTCCCAGCTTGATCACCTTGAGGGCGACGCGGCGACGGACGGGCTGCTCCTGCTCGGCCATGAAAACGGAGCCGCAACCGCCCTCGCCAATGAGTTGGAGGATTTTGTAATTTCCGATCTTATCGCCGGGCTTTTCACCCAGAGGCAAGCTGAGGACGATGGGCGCCCTCGGCGTTGAGGCGACGGCGGGGGTTTCGAGCGGGCCGTCACCCTTTTCGTGAAAGCGAATCAGGTCGCGAATCCGCTCCATCAGCGTGAAGTCGCCGTCACACGCGGCCTGGAGATACGTCTCCCGCAGCTCCGGCGACAGTTGCAGCGCGCCCTCGAAGATGGCCTCTTCGCGTGGATGCCTTTCATTCATGAAATGTTCAGATCCGCGTTTTGCAAAAATGTTCCGCGAATTTTCATGGCCCCAATCTCACCCGATAAAATGTTGCGCTGTTCGTCGCGCCATTGGTGTGGACATAGTTGGTGGCGCCCTCGGCCGTGCCGGGCACGACAATTGGCAGGCCCAAATCGCGGAATGTGTCACTGTCCACATTGCCATTCGTCTGCACGACATAGCTGCGGCCGCCTACGGTCGTCCAATCCACGCGGTTGCTGTTGCCGTTCGTTCTCACCACGCTCGTCATTTGGAACACAGACGAGGGATTTAGCGGGTCGGTTCCCGCCAGCGCTTCGGCAGCGTTGCTCTCGCCATCACCGTCAGCGTCAAGATCGGGACTGAGTTGAGGCGCATTGTTCGTGATCACCGTGCCGCCGGGTTGCTTCATGAAATGGCCGCACCCTTGATTCAGAATCAAATTATCCACCACCAGCGTTGCGCCCGCGCCGAGGGTGAATGTGCCGTTGCGCACGTCCAGATTGGCCGTGTGCGTCGCATTGGTCACATAGAGCGTGCCCCCGCTCAAGATGACGTCACCTTGCGCGTTGCTGACGCAATCCCCGAGAATCATCTGGCGAGTAACCATCACCACGCTGCTGCTGGCCGCCTGCTTGAAGGTTCCGATCTTGCCGGCGCTGTAACCGACATACATCGAGTCCAACTGGCCCCGGACATTCAAGGCATAGGCGGGAATCGAAACGTCCGAGTCATCACCATTGGCGATGGTGAGACATGTGCCGCTGCCGTCCAGATCGCCGCCTTCCCAGAGGATCCAATTGGAATTCAGTCCCTGTCCCGGACCGGTGCCAGCGCCCAGAAGGGTGACGTGGCCGCCGAGGAAATGAAAACCGCCCGTACCCAGGCCGTTGTTCGAGCCGAGCGTGATTTGACGGAAGGTGTGGTTGCCGCCAGAGATGGTGAGCAAGCCATTGCCGGATGAACCGATTTGCGTCAGACCGTTCGAGGCAGTGAAGGAGCCCCCATCAAACGTGATGGAACTGGTGGCCACGAGCGAACTACTGACGACGGTGAGGTTGGACTGAACGTTGAGCAGGGCGTTGCTCTGCAGCGTCAGGAGACCGAGGCCACCGGCGGTGCTGCCGAGATTGAGGCTGGTGACGTTGATCGTGGCGTCGGTGATGGTGGCAATGCCGGTGCCTGCGGCATTGGTCGTGCCGTTGTTGCCCAGGCCGAGCGCGGCGTTGGTGAGGATGAGCGTGCTGCCACCTGAAAGCGCGAGCGTGTTGGTGGCTCCGGCTGTCCTGCCAACGGAAAAGTGATTGATGGCGGTGACGCTGCCGCCGTTGGCGAGGATAAGGTTGTCGGTGTCGAAGACACCTGCGCCCAAACTTAGTGAACCGCCGTTCATGATGGTCGTGGCGCTGTGCATGGCGTTGGTGACGTGGAGCGCGCCACCGGTAACGTAGATGCTGGCAAGGGCGAGGGAATTACTGCGGGCAGTCAGCGAAGATGAGATCAAAGTGGTGCCGCCGGTGATGTTGAGCGTGCCGGTTGCGGTGTTGGTTTCACCAATCGAAACAGTCGGCACCGTGAGCGTGCCGTTGGCCACATTCACCATGCCCGTTCCTTGCACAATGTGGAGTTCAGGCAGTGAGACTTGTGCTCCGTCAATGGAAAATGTTCCGCTTGAATGTGGGTTGGCGAGACCAAGAAAGGTTTTTCCGAGGGTTATTACCACGTTGGACCGCACGACCAAGGAGCCCACTCCAGAGTTGCCGATGGCGGTGGCTCCGAATTGCACGTTGGCATTGGAGATGGTGAGATTGCCGGTTCCATTTACACCCAGGTTGATTAGAAGGCTCTCTGGACCGGAATATGAATTGGTGGCGATCCAGGTCCCGCCATTGAAGGACAGGTTGCCAACCGCCAGCGCAGCGCCCCCCATCGTGAGTCCGTAACCAAACACGTTGGAACAGTTCTCAAAAGTGGCCGTGCCGTTGAAAAGATATCCGACATAAAAGTTATGCGGCGTAAAAATGCAATTGGACATGGTCAGGCTGCCCGTCCCCCCACCGCCAAAAATATAACCGCCCACTGTCGTATACATGGCGTGCGATGTGTCGATGGTTGAGTTGAAGGCCCGCACAGGGCCGCCATCAAACTCGACGTCGCTGCCCAAATCGTTGGTGGTGGGTATCGTTCCATTGTCGACCGTGAGCGCGGAATTTGAGATGGTCAGCGCGCCACCCGGACGGACGATGAGGTTTGAAATCACATGCAAAGGCATGCTGGTTCCGGCGCTGTTCAGGAAGAGCGTATTGGTGTAGGCATTGGCCGGCGAACTGAGGGTGAGATCGGCCACGGTCATGGTGTTTGAGAAACTCGACGACGTGGTGGCATCTATGGTGACTGTTAGCGGGGTGGTCGGGGCGGAATTGGTGATGTAAATGGAATTGGTGGCAGCCGGCGCACCGAGTGACCAATTGGATGAACCTTCCCATTTGCCGGAGGAGGTGTTGGTATAAATGTTGGGCTGGGCGAGCGCTGGCAAGCTGAAGAACAAACCCGCCAGCGCAATGAATGCCGTGAGCTTCAAGGAATGGACCATCTGGCTTTTCATAAGGCAGAACCTCGCTCCTTTAGGACTGCAACTTCCTTGAAACGAACCGAAGCGCTGCTTCGCCTTGTTTTATTTCGGATAAGTTTTTTCATACCAGCTGATAGTGCGAGATTAAAGGTGAATGTGTATCACCGGCGCGAACTCTTTTTTCGATGATCCAATTTTCGGCTGGATTTCGCACTGTCGGATGATACGAAAGCTGGGTTAACCTTACTCAAGTCTCGGAGTCTTGTGCGAGCCGTGCGGGGTTGTTCCAGCCCGCGTTTGCAAGCAGGCAATCAGGAGCCATGAACAGCGGGAAGAAAAGCGGATTCACCTTGATGGAATTGCTGGTGGTGATCGCCATCATTGCGATTTTGGCGGCACTGCTGCTGCCCGCACTGTCCAAGTCGAAAAGTCGCGCCCAGTCCATCGTCTGCTTGAACAACCTCCGGCAACTTTCCGCCTGCTGGCATCTTTATGCCGGCGATTACAACGATCTGCTGGTGCCCAACAACAACATCGCCGGCGGCGCACCGGGGCCTTCGTGGTGCCAGGGCACAGGCGTTTTGGAGACGAACACGACGCTCATCAAATCCGGCCTGCTTTTCAGCTACAACCGTTCGACGGCCTTGTATCGTTGTCCTGCCGACGTTTCGACGGTGGTCAGCTCGAGCGGCACCCCGCTCTCACAACTACGTAACCGCAGTTACAACTTGAGCCAGTCGGTCAATGGCGAACCCACCGCTTGGCTGGCGACGCATATTCCGAATTTTGATAAATTTTCCCAGATCAACACACCAAACCCTTCGCAATGTTTAGTGTTCATTGACGAAAACGAAGATACGATGCTGGACCCGCATTTTGGAATGCCGACAGCGAATTACGGCAACACCAATGAATGGTGGGACATGCCCTCGAACCGGCATGGTCAAGGCGCCAATTTGTCATTTGCTGACAGCCATGCGGAGAGCTGGCGCTGGTCAGTGCCGAAGATTGCCAAAAGCAATCCGATGCCGGTTACAACCGCAGACCGCCGTGATTACGACCGGGTGCGTGCAATAATCCGGCAAAATCTGTGATGGCTTGTTCTTAAGCGGGTGACCACTGCAGTAACCTCCCACTCAACCCGCGTCGTTTTTCCCCGCCCTTGGAGGATTCAAGCAAGCGAAGATCCGCGCCCGGCTTCTTTGACAGGTTTGGAGGCTGCGTTTTGGACGGCAGATAAAATCAGGACGAAAGTTGTTTGCCCGGCTCTTTCAATTCCTGGTCGTTGCTAGATGCAACCGTCGTAGCCCCGGCTTGAAAGGCCAAGCCGGGGCGGGGTGTGAATTCAAACGCCAACAGCTTCGCCTTTGACTTGCTGCTGACTCTGCGAGCGGGCTACGGCGCGCCGGGTCGTGCGCGCCAGTTGCGCAATCACATTGTCCTTCTGGTCGTCCGGCAAATCCTTGACTAACGTCTCGTAGGCACGCTTCAGGCCCGGGTTGGTTTCGATTTTCTTCATGACGCCGTTGCGGATGCGCTGCTGGCGGTCGAGTTCACGCACCTCGTTGAGGACGACGGTGCGCTCCATCCGTTCACGGGGCATCGCTTGAACGTAGGCCCAATACTTGGGGTTCTCTTTGATGTAGGCATCAATCTTGGCATCCACCTCTGGATTGCTCCGGAAGGTGGGTTGGTCAGTCGGGGCGGCATTGCCGTCGGCGCTCGATGGCGCTGAGGATTTCGGTTTGGTCATAACGATTCGTGTTTTGCTTTTGGTTAGCACGGCATTTGCCGTGTTCGCTGACGAGCGGCAACGAATCGCCTCTCGTCCGCAAAGTCTTTTCAAAGTTTGGGTGGCGTTGGAGTTTCCGTCGTGAACGTGGGCACGTCGTTCGTCGCGGTTAGCGGGGGTGCTGAGAGCTTCTGAAGTTCCCGGCCGAACTCAACGACGCGCTGTTCGTTGGTCGCGAGGCGATTGCTCAGGAGTGCGTTGTTGCGGGCCACGTTCTTCATCTCGTCCAGGATCGCCTGTAACTCACCGTAGGAATGCGCTAGCTTCGCGGCTTCGAGCATCACACGCGCAGTCGTTTCACGCTGGCGATTCATTTCGGCCACGAGCACATCGTTGGTCGGCGTCGGTGCAAAGGCGGAATCCGGTGGCGGGTTCAGCAGGTTGGCCGTGTTCAGCGGGCCAGGATGCAGATTCCAGCGCGCCGAGACTTCGATGCGATAGACCGGATGCTGCTCGTGCATCGCCTCCGGCTGGTTCGGATCAACATAGCGCCCGACATGGTAGGCACGCACAACTTCGCCGTAACGGACGGCCTCGACTGGCTCGACGGCTGGCGGAGGCGTGGCGCGAAGGACAACCTGGGGGCGCGAAGCGCACGAGGCAACAAACACAAGCGGAATTAGGGCGAGGTATTTCATGGCTGATACGATGGGGTTGAGTTCGGTAGAGACGCGTTTGACGTAGGTGTGGCAGCGACACCGAAGGAGGCGGGTGAAACGAAAGCGGATGGGTTGGTGCTGCCCTCTTCGGCGAACGGTTTCAGCGTGCCGCCGATGACGGCGTCGCTGCGGTCAATCGTCTGGAGAATGTAGATATAGAACTGCTTTCCGCTCGAAACGCGGACGTAGAAGCCGTCACGTTGAATCGCGTCGTAGATGCGCTGTGCGTAAACCGAAAGAACCTTTTCCGCACCTTTGAACGGAGCATTATTCAACGAGCGGCTATCAATCGAGCCGAAGATAGTTTGTTCTTTCTCTGTCAGAGAGCTGGCCACGCCGGAAAGAAATGTCGCGGCGAACAGTTTGATCTCGGCCAAGTTGTCGGTCTTGATGAGGCGTCCACGCAGGCCTGCGCTGCCGTCCGTGATGCCCCAACCTTCCTGGTCGCCCGAGAATTCCCGGTCAAGCGCGACACCTTTGAGTCGAAGCTCTTCACCGCCCTGCCAAACAAACGTCCAACTGTTCCCGCTGGCGATGCGCTCGCGATGCCGATCGGTTTGGGCTGTGCCGTGAACTTCCGTGCCCGCCGGAATCACCAGCTTGCCCGCGTGATAAATGTTTTCGGTAACGAGGCCGATGATGGGCGTCTGAATCGAAGCCGAGTCCACCGTGACGATGGTTTCGCAGGGAATCAAACGGCCATAGGGCGCATAGATTTCACCAAGCCTCTTTGGTTCAGGCACGCCCGCCGAGGCGTCGCCAAACAAGCTGATGGGCGGGAGCTGCGGTGGGGGTGGCTCTGGCTTGGGCTTCTCGACGGCAATTTTTGACGACTCATTCGTCTTCGCTGCCAACGGTTGCGGCTCTGGCTTAGGCGTTGGGGGATGGAAAGGTGATATGAGGCGTTCCACGCTTTGGACGACTTGGGGGTGGTCGGTTGCGTTCGTCGTCAGGTTCGATACGCGAACATCCATATCGCCCGAACCTGATCGGCTGCGGAACACGCTGAACAGGAGCAAGCCGCCGCCGAAGATTGCGACGAACACAACCAGCTTGCCGCTGCGGGATTTGAAGAAGTTTAGAAAATCACGGGGTTTCATGGCTGTCGTTGGGTTTTGGGTGAACGAAAGGGCTGCACAACCTGAGCCGGAGCATTTGTTGAAACGTCAATCGGCGGTGGTGGCGAGGTGCGCGTCACCAAGACGCTGAAGTCATTCTTGAGTGAGAGTTCATTCCGCCCACCATTTGGCGTGCCGGTGATGGCGAAATAGACCGTACTGGCCGCGCACGCGGGCAACACGCCCGGCGCGTCGCTGATGGACTGGAAATAGAGTCGGTTGCCGTCGCGAACGCAGAAGCTCTCCGGGAGATAACGAATCTACCGCGCGGATTTGTTTCGCAGCGTGACGTGGAAAACAAGCGTGTCCTCGGGATCAAAACGGAACACTTCTTCGATTCGGATTTCGTAGTCGTTGAAATCGGTGATTTGCGCCTGGTCGCCGAAGGCTCTGGCTTCCGCACCAGCGACAGCATCAGGTTGCTGTTTTTTGAGCAGCGGAAACGCCTTCGCCTTGTCGAGCAACGCCAGCAAGTGCGTTGGAGTGATCTGCGGCGCAGGTTGAAAGTTCTGCGCGGAGGCGGTCGCGTGGTCTTCGAGGTTCAAGGCCAGCACGGGGCTGTTGCTCTCGATCAACTCGAAAACGTAGGTGCACTTGTTCCAGCGGATATTGAGGTTCGTAGCGGCCTTGCTCGCGAGCGCGCGGACGGACAGGAACGGCGAACCTTTTGCGTGTGCGAGTTGGAATTGCCCCGGCGTCTTCCCGTCAATAGTCACGCCCACGGCATCAATGGCCGCAATCGGCCCTGGCAGACTGATGGTGGTGACGCGATTTGTAGCGACGGGCACGGTGACGATCACGCGCTCGTCGAGCATGATGCGCTGAATGGCTTCGGGGGGCTCGGCCAACGCGAGCGTTGCCGACAGTAGGAGGATGCTAATTGGTGATTTCATATTTGAAGTCGCCGACAGCGGTGGGGAAACGACCGTTGGCAGCCATGTTGGGGTTGCGGAGCAGACGCAGACTCAGCTTGAAATTAAAGGCTTCGTTGAATGCCTTCTCTTGAAAGATTCCTGTGCGGATGACCTGACCGGACACGGTCGCCAAAACCTCATTCTCGCGGGTAGCGAGGATGTCGATCTTGGCAATCTCCGGCTTTTGCCGCAGTTGCTTCGCGCGAAACTCGACCCCCTCGCGCGTGCGTTGGTCCTGGGCCTTTTGCAGCGCTGATTTGAGGAACAATTGGCGCAGCAAGTCGGGATGGTCAAAATCCTTTGGGTTACGCTCCAGCAACGTGATGGCGGCGAGTTCGGCCTGTTGAACGTGCAAGTCCTTTGCCTCGGCGAACTGGAGCAACGGACTGATGTAGTAGGTCTGCGCCGGGTCAATGATGACCACGCGCTCGCGCTGTTTGAATTGATTGATGATGTGGTAGCGGTCCAGCGCGGCGAGGACCGACACAGCGACCGCCACGAAGAACCAGAACCACGGCAAGCGGTCGCGTTGCGCGAACAGTTGTGTGGGGTCGAATTTCTTCCGGGCGACAGCCGCAGGCGCGCCCTTGCCAGTAGGGGTTTCACGAGGGTGGAGTTCGGTTGTTTCCATAGATTTCAGTAGTAGTTGCCTTTACCTTTGGCGATGAGTTCACGGACG
>JBQCEJ010000086.1:0-6674 GCA_051960355.1 Verrucomicrobiota bacterium
CGCTGACCGTTTCCACCATCGGAACGCCCTTGGTCGCGAACGACAGATTGGTCGGCGTGTAGGAAACCCAGGTTCCCGCGGCTCCGTAGTCCGGGAGCATTTCAGGAATACATGCAAACAGCAGATCGCTCGGTCGCGGGAAACTTCTCGTCACGGTCTGCAATGTGAAATTCACGTTGGAGACACTGCTCCCGCTGACAACGACAGTTTGGTCCGCCGAAGAGATATAGGCCTGCGAATTGGCGCAAGCGGCAACATACCAGGTTCCGTTCGGAACCGCTTTGGTATAGTTCCCCGACGCATCCGTAAGGGTGCTGTAAACCGGATCGAGCGCGGCATTGGTGCTGCCGGAAATGTAGATGTTTGCGCCAGCAATCCCGACTCCGTTTGTGTTGCTGACTTTTCCCGAGAGGGCGTAAGTCGGTCCCAAAATCATATAATCCAACATGGGAGCCGCATCCCCAGCATCCTGTTGCAACCGCAGAGCCGTTCCGGCAGTGATGCTCAAGCCGGTGATCGTCGTCGAGCCCCAGGTGCTGTTGTTTGCAGTGCCTGGAATCGTGAGCTTTCGATAATAGACGCCGTTGGTGTAAAGGCTGAGCGTTCCGCCGCCGCCTGCGTAGGTGAGAGTTAGCTGGTTGGCCGCGGCCACGTTCGGAATCGTGACACTCCAAGCCGGTTGAAACCATCCCAAGTATTCCGATCCGGACGCATTAGCATCGTAGAGCAGTCTGGCGAGATCATCGTCATAGTCGCAGTTCTCGAACTCGATTTTCCCGATCTGTGGATTGCCGGCAACAATGGCTCCGGTCACGCGTTTCGGTGTACCGGTGTAGGTCCAAAGATGCCCCTTGATATTGACATTACGATTGAGCAGCGTGGCGTCCGTTTTGGAGCCAAACGTTCTCGGCACCACGCTGATGTTGGTCAAACCATCCGCAGTGCTGACGACATAATTGTCTGAATTCACCTGCGTCACCTTCCCGGTGAATCTGACCAATGTGCTGTCGGCCAACCCTGCCAACTGTGCGAGGCTGTAATCGTGATAACAATTCGTCGGCAAAACCTTGCTGGTTTTTCCAGCGGACCACGGCGACTGATTCAATTGCGGTGAGCGATCGCGAATCTTAAAACGGAAGGTGTAGGTACCATCCGGCATCGGGGGCGTGACCCAGACCTTGTTGTTGGTCCATCCGCTGTTGATCGAAGGCATTTCCACACACTCGTAGTAATAATCCACAGCCGTCTCCAACTGATCCCGGGCATACATGCGGACAGTTTTGTCGAGCTGTGTGTAAGGATACGTGGCCCACTGCAATCGGAAATCGGTATCCAGCGCCGGAGCGGTATCGTCGCGGGCAATCGCGGATGCGGAAGTTGTGGTCGTAGTCGTGTTCCCGCGGCTGTCTTTCACCTGAAGTGTATAAGTGTAGCTCGAACCGGAGGTCAGATTGGTATCCGTCCAATTGCGGCTGCTCGTCCAACCGGAGGTAATACTCGTCCCGAAGCGCGTAAATTTGTACATCACCGTCTCATCGCTATCCCCCGCCTTGGTTGCAGTCATGGTGATCGAGGTGGTGCTTGCGCCTTTGGGCCCGAACGCGAAGGTGGGCGCGTTGGGCGTGGGTGCGGTAACGTCCACGGAGGGTGTGGTTGCGCTCAAAGACGAGGACTCGGCGCCGACATTGCCCAGCTTGTCTTTCATCTTCACCGCATACGTGTAAGTGGTTCCGGGCGCACAGGCGCAGTCGGTGAACTTGTTTTCAGAAATCCAGCCGCTGTCATGCGAACTGTCGGTAACGCATCTGAAATAATAAAGAACGCCGTTGCCGCCGGCGTCGGTGCCTTCGGTGGCACTCATCGTGATGGCGTTCCCACCTGAAACGACCGGGTTCACCAGCCAGGTGGCGGCGTTCGGCGTGGGCGCGGTTGTGTCCGCCGCCGGCGCAGTGCTGGTCGAGATATCTGTCAGGAGCGCTGCGACTGCCGCTGCATTCAACGCCTTGTTATAAACTCTAAATTCATCAATCCGGCCGGCGAAGTAGCTGCCGGAATTCCCGCGGCCAATGAAGTTCCAATCAGCCATGAGGGGAGCATGCAATTGGTCCGGAGCGAGTGTGATGGTTGCGTTCGTGACCGCCACCCCGTTGACGAACAGCGTGCCGACGTTGTTCGAAAGCGTGATCGCCACGTGCGTCCACGTGTTAGATGCGAGTGCCGCGGTTCCGTTCAACGACTGCACTGAGCTCCCGCTTGAAATTTCCCATCGCAGTTTGCCGGTCGATGCAGCCTTGGGCGTCAGATACATGTAGTTGGTATTGCCATTACCGGTGGAAAATATGCGTTGATCGTTCCCGGAGCCGGTCCACTTGACCCATGTGGCGATGGTCAATTCAGCAAAATCCACCGCATCGGGCCTCAGCTCCACATACTGGCTGGTGCCGTTCAGATTCAGAGTGCTGGTCGCAATGCCATTGACGGTGTCTCGCACGACGCCGGGTTCGCCCATGAGATAACTGTGATTCATGCCGTATTGATCCATGGCAAAAACGCAGCTCTTCTTCTCAAAGTTGTAGCCGAGGTATTGATATTTATTGTCCGCCACGCTGATCCCGGGAAATTCACACCAAACGCCTTTGTCGCAGAACGTGAGGCCCAATCCCGAGCAATCGCCGCCAATAATGGCCGACCCGCTATAGCTGCCGCTGAAATTCAGGCCCGTGTCGCGCAGCGGCGCCTGGTTCATGACGGCATTTCCAAAGACACTTGCGCCTTTCATCATGGAATGGGCCATCACAATCGCATTGTCGTAAATCTTGGCTGCGCCCCAAACCCAGCCGTAATCTCGGACTTTGGCATGCCCGTAGACCTGAGCGGTATCGGTGACATACGCGTGACCGGAAACAACCGGATCGTCCGATTGACCGCTTCTGCCGATCGTAGCGGAGCCGTCCACCAACGCGTAATCCTCAATTCTTGCATTCCCATAAACCTTGGCTGTCCCGAGCACCATCGCGTTGGGACCGACATACGCCGAAGCGTCCACCGTCGCCGTGTTGGCCACAATGCCGCCGCCATTCGTATGAGTGTGAAAGCCGCTGATCGGCGCCGGTGCCTGCCAGCCCCGAGGGTCCGCGCCGGTCAGACTGATGCGATATGGGAACATCGCCACATTGTTCAGCGTGTAGTCGGAATGGTTGAACGCGGCGTTCATGGCTTTGGGACAGGCAATGATCGCGAGGTAAACCGCCTGTTCGTCGTCGGCGAGCGTGAAAGAGTTCACACCCGCGTTCCACAACCGCCCATATCGAGCTTCCTTGTTTTGATTGAAGGCCACGAAGCAGGCACGAAAGCTGGTCCCGCGCACGGCATCGGCCACCGGGCGAAAATCGCAGGTGACGGTCCGCGGAGAACCGCTGGCTGTCACGGTCAGGGGAATAAAGTTGTTCATCAATGTCTGCGGAATGCAGGTCCATTCGGGACGATACCACGTGCCGCTCACCCCGGGCTGTCTGACCATCGGAATGCGCGTCCACGAGAAAGCCGACCGCTGGGAATCCTGATCGTAGGAATAGGCGGTGTTCACGCGATGATTCCAAAAATCCATGTTCAGCATCTTGGCGTTCATCAATCCAAGGCCGTCGTGAATGGCGCCGGCTTTATCAACGGCGCCCGACGTATCCACGCGAATCGCCTTCCGAATCAAGTCGTCGGAAAGATAATCCGGCGCGGTGTTCAGATTGGGAGCCGAGACCATTTGATTGATGAAGTTCGATCCGTAGCCCGGCGCGTCCATGAAGTAATTGAAGAAGGAAAGGCAGTTATAGCCGACCGCTGCGTGGCCCATCGGCATGCCGACACTCACCCAGTCCTGCGGATAATCGGCCAGCTGCAATTGCAAGAGCCAGTTGGCCAGCGATTCCGTCAAGCCCTGTGGAGTTGTCGCTGGAATATTTCCATTTTGGTTTTCCCAGTTGTGCCCGCACTCGTGAGGCGTTGTGCCATTCGGTGCTTTGTAGCCCAGGGAATTGCATGGAATGTGAATGCCCGGCACCCAGTAGGATGTCCCGGCAATGGGTGTGCTAAAGCTCACCGCCGTCCCCTCGGTATCCCCGTCCCAGGTTTGAGCCGGTTCGATGATCAGCTTGTACTTCGTCGTGGGATCTGTTCCGCCCAGAGGGTGAAGCCCCAACCCAAGCCACGTATCGTAGGCATGCTCCAAAAGCTGCATCTGCCCGTGATAGACCTGCTCGACCATAAACCCTTGCCTGGGCTTGGGACCAAATCGGATTACGAAATGATCCGTGCGTCGGCTGTTGACGGTCGGATCGGTATGAAAAGCGTTGCGAGTCCCATCCTCTTCGTACTCGGAATAAACATCCGCCCACACCAATCTTGCCATGCTCAGAACAATGGCCACTGTAAAAACAACGACACGGACGATCTTTAACATAATGCCTCAGGGTTGAACGTTGATGAGCGGTCTGTGCGATTTTTACAGCTCCAACCGGTAAAAGGCGTTCGTGGCGCCAGGCGTTACCGTGGTTCTGTAAAAGCCGGAAATATGGACAGGAGCACCGCTCACCGGCGTCCAGGAAGCACCTGAACCGAGTACCGGCGAGGTCATCAACGTGCCCGAGTAAGTGTCGGGCCAGGTGATATCAATGCCCCCCGCCCCGTTGGGTGCGATGGTTAACGTCGGCGGCGGCAGCAGGGCAAAGCTCGCGCTGATCGTGTGATTACCGGACAGAGTGCTAAACGTATAGCTGCTGAGTGCCCCCTGCGAAACGCCATCCACCACGACGTTGCTCACGACATTCCCCGCTGAGGCGGTGATCGAAAATGACTGAGTTCCACCCGGCGCAACCGGAACTATTCCGCTCGGATTCAGCGTCCCGCCTGAGTTGGCCGAAGCGATAATCTGGTAATCGTTCGGAACGAACTTGGCCATCAGGTTCGTTTCCAGCGTCTGGCGATCCACATCGGCCAGGGCATTCGTGTAAACAAACACATCACCAATATTGCCGTTGAAGGTCGTCCAGCCATCGGGATCGTTGCGTCCGACATTAATGAAATTTGCGAATCCACCCGCCACCCCGTTGCTCAAAGTCGTCAGCGCACTCAGGCTGGTATTGTTGTAAATCTGAACTCCGTTCGCCCAGACCTTGTATTGGCCGGTCGGTTGCACGACCAGACTTAGGATCGTTGGTTGACCGTCAGGAATCGTGGTGCTCGACAGATCGATAGTGCCGTTGCGCCGGACACAAACTTTGCCCGTGTCATTTTTAACGCCCAGAACCAAGCGGTCATAGAAAATATCCACACACGAAGTCCACGACGTTCCCTGGCCATTGCGCTTGGGTTTTACAGCAACAATGATTGACGCGCCGTTGACCGCAATGGGTGAAGAATATTGGCCCTGTCGATAACCATCGCCTTCCGCATACACATTACTCTCCCATTTCACTCCATTGATTATCTCCACCGTGGGGGATGACATGTTGGTGAGCATTCGTCCGGCCGGCAGGTAGCTGGGCCAATCGCCCGTGGGACCGCTTGCCGGAAAGACATCCGTTATTGCCGAGAAAAGCAGTTGACCCGTTTGCGGCACATTCAAGGCACTGCTCTTCAGAGAGAAATTGATGTCGCTCACATCCACACCCGCCATCGTGACAGTCAGATCCGGTGAAGTGTAAAATCCGCTTCCACCCGCAGCGACATACCAGACGCCATTCTGCACAGCGCGCGTGTAGGTTCCATCCACCGCCGTTGTCGTCGTGAATGTTGGGCTGCCCGAGGCGCCGGGCGTTTGCGAAAAATACACGACGGCTCCGGAAACCGGCGTTCCGTCGCTGCGCCGGGTCACGACACCATGCACGACCGCATTGGAGACGAGTCCAAAATCCACTCCGCTCACGCTGGCACTGTTCACCAGCAAATAGCGGTCGGCGGAAGTGTTGTAGGCGCTGGCACCCGCGGCCACGTACCAACTGCCCGAGGGAACGCCCTTGCTGAAATTGCCGCCGGCATCGGTCGTTGCGGAGACCACCGCACTGCTGGAAGCATTCGGGCTATCGGAGAAGTAAACCGTAGCACCGGAGATTCCGTTACCAAGGGAATTGGTGACTTTTCCGGAAATGGTATAAAGCGTCGGCACGCCATTCGAGATAACCGTGGACCAGGTGACCACGCGCGAGCCGTTGCGCGTGTAGAGATGCCCCTGCACCGTGACATTCTTGAGCGCGAGGCCCGGAAGGGTGACCAGGTTTGAAGTCGCCGGTTCCACCGTGATCTCCGCCCCGCTGATCAGGTCCTGAACAAAATAATTGTTCGTGTTGACCCGCATGACTGTGGCGGGGAACGAAACGAGATAATCGTCCTGATTTGTCACCACCTGGCTCAGCGTGTAGCTGTGATAACCGGTCGTGGGCTTGATCACGGCGGCGTAGGAGGTCGAGGGTGACGCGTTGGTGTTGAATTGAGCGGACTGATCCCGCAACTGATATTCATAGACGTAAGTTCCATCCGCCAACGGTGGAGTTACATACTTCGAACTGCTTTGCCAGCCGCTGTCCGGACCGCCCCCGCTGACGCAGCGAAAGAAATATTGCACCCCGCCCGGATCACTCGATGTCTGTGCAGTCATGGAAATGGAATTGCTGATTGTGGCATAG
>JBQCEJ010000087.1:0-2957 GCA_051960355.1 Verrucomicrobiota bacterium
CCAATTCTTCAATCACGAATGGGACAACCCCGCCGCGTTGCAAGACATCGGCACCATCCCCGCGAAAGACATCAGCGATCTGACCGGCGGATTGTTCTCGATGGACGTCCCCGTCGAAATCAACAAGCTGGTTTTCAATTACGATCAGATCATCATCGTCGGGCCGGTGTTTCCGCACGAAGTGGTGGGATTCTCCGGCGGCAACAAGTATCTGTTCCCCGGAATTGGCGGGCCGAAAATTCTCAACTTTTTCCACTGGCTCGGCGCCGTGGTGACCAACCCGATGATCATTGGCAACAAATGGACGCCGGTCCGCAAGGTGGTCGATCGGGCCGGTGCCTTGGTGAAGCTCGACAAGCTTTGCTTTGCGATGGTGGTGGCGCCAGACAAATCCCTGGCCGGACTCGCGGTCGGCACTCCGGAAGGCGCTTGGGATGCCGCCAGCGAACTCTCAAAGCAGGTTCATATCGTTTACAAAAAACAGCCGTTCAAGACTGTGCTGTCGAACATGCCTCCGATGTATGACGATCTCTGGGTCGCCGGCAAAGGCATGTACAAGCTGGAACCGATTGTGGCGGATGGCGGCGAACTGATCATTTACGCGCCGCATGTGACGGAGATTTCTGTCACGCATGGGCGATTGATCGAGGAGATCGGTTATCATTGCCGCGATTACTTTTTGAAGCAGTGGGACAAATTCAAACATTACCCCTGGGGCGTGCTGGCGCATTCAACGCACGTTCGGGGCATTGGCACGTTTGAAAACGGCGTGGAGAAATGCCGTGTTCAAGTCACGCTGGCAACGGGTATTCCAGAAGCGATTTGCCGTAAGATCAACCTGGGTTATCGCGATCCAAAGAGCATTCGTCCCGAGGATTTTGCCAATCGCGAACACGAAGGAATTCTCTACGTTCCGAAAGCGGGCGAAATGCTTTACCACTTGGAAAAGCAGCCAAAGTGGGCGGGCGGCAATTAGCGCCGCTCGTTTGGATCAACTCATTTGGTCACCGGCGTCAGTGAGGGAATCTCGTTGAAGAGAACCCAGTACATGCCGAGGTGGCCAACCGCTTCGACGAACTTCTCGAAGTCCACCGGCTTGAAAAGACAGCTGTTGGCGCCCAGGTCATAGACCTCGTCCAGGTCACGCTCATCTTTGGAACTGGTCAGGACGACGACCGGCAATCGGCGCGTGCGCGGATGCGAGCGAATTTGACGCAACACTTCGATCCCATTGATCTTGGGCAGTTTCAGATCGAGGAGAATCACCGCTGGAAGCAGTTCGGTTTCGTGAGACGTACCGAGGTGGTTTTCTTCTTTGTGACCAAAAAGGTGATGGAGCGCTTCCTCGCCATCACGCGCGACGACGACCTGGTTCATAATGTTGCTTTTACGCAGCGCGCGAAGTGTCAGTTCTTCATCCTCCCGATTGTCTTCCACCAGCAGGATGGTTTTACGCGTCAACGTCCGGTCTTCAACGGGCACTTGAATTTTTGTGGCCATAGGATTGGGAACTTTCTCAAAGCCTAAAGGAAGTCGCGCCGTGTTCAACGCGGCGTTTACCCCATGCGCTGCGGGGCGTTCTGCGGTAAGCGGTTGTCAGGGAACCCGGCGGTAGGACGGTGGAGGACGTCGTTTAGGATCTCACGAGCCCCGGTTGGACGTACTCACGACGCGGTCGCTATGGGAATTCTTTCGGTGACTGGAACTCGGCTGCGCTATTGTGAGCTCGCCAGCAATCAACTGCCAGGAGGCACGGGTCCGCAGAAAAGTCCGATTCAAGTTATCCGCTCGCTATCCTTGGTGGACAAATTTTTCACCAGGCCTGAGCGGATATCCGGCCAGGAATTCCTGCGCGCTCAGGCGGCGGCCGCCTTCGCGTTGCAGCTTGAGAATCCGCAGTGAACCTTCGCCGCAGCCGACGAGAATTCCGGTCTTGTCCGCCTGCAAAATCTCTCCCGCCGCGCCTGATTTCTCCGCCGGTTCCGCTTCCCAGATTTTTAACAGCAACGGCTGGGGCTCGCCGACTAAGTGCGTGAACGCTCCAGGCCATGGCACCAGCCCACGCACACGGTTCCAGATCGAGTGGGCCGGCTTGCGCCAATCAATCTCGCCATCCTGCTTCTTGATTTTCGCGGCGTGAGTTGCGCCCTCGCTGGGTTGCGAATGCGGTTGGATTTTCCCTGAAACATAGTCAGGAATGGTCCGCACCAACAGGGCCGCGCCGAGTTGCGCGAGGCGATCGTGCAGCGTTTGGGAATCGTCGCTGGCGTGAATTTGAGTTTTTTCCTGGGTGAGAATATCGCCCGTGTCCATGCCGACATCCATTCGCATGATGGTGACGCCGGTTTCGGGTTCACCGTCGAGAATGGCGCGTTGAATCGGCGCTGCGCCGCGATATTTGGGCAGGAGCGAGGTATGAACATTGAGACAGCCGAAACGCGGCAAATCCAGAATGCTTTTCGGCAAGATCTGCCCGTAAGCGGCCACAGCGATCAGGTCGGGTTTCAGAGCGCTCAGTTGCTGAAGGAAAATCTCTTCGCGCGCGCGTCCCGGTTGGAGCACAGGCAGGTTGTGGCGCAGAGCGATTTCTTTGACCGGCGAGGCTTGTAACTTGAGCCCGCGGCCTTTGGGTTGATCGGGCTGCGTCACGACGGCAACGATCTGAAATTCCGGAGTGAGCAACAGGGCTTTGAGGCTTTCGCCCGCCAGTTCCGGTGTGCCCATGAAAATAATTCGCAGTGCGGCCATGAGTTAAGCGAAACGCAAAACCGAGAGGGTGGGAAGTGGAAAGTTAACGCGATGCCTGCGTCCGTCTCAATGCATAGTTTCAGTAGGTATCGGTCTGAAGGAACGCGAAAGGCTCCGCGCTCGTAGAGACCGATCAGACCGTCACCACGTGGGTGAGAATATCCATCAGGACCTTGGCGGGCGCTTGGTCCGCATCGATATGGTGGACG
>JBQCEJ010000088.1:0-2702 GCA_051960355.1 Verrucomicrobiota bacterium
GGCAAACATTATTCATGGAACCAGATTCGCCCCGCGCTGGAGAAGCTGGATCAGGAAACGCAGCGCGTGGAGAAGCTCGACGCCTCGCATCGGAATGTTTACGAACGGGCAGTGGTGAAGATGCGTGAGCGGCTCGTTTTATATGTGCGTCTGAAGAACACCGTGCAGCCACCGGATGCCGAGAACTGGGCGCAGGAAGTTAACGAATATGAAAAACTCATCCCGGACGGAGTGACCGCAGTGCAGGCGCAGCAAGCGGGAAAATCGTTTGATCAGGCAGTCTTGAACCGCTTTGCGACCTACGCCCGCGAGTTTGATTCGCTCACGCGTTTTGATCCGCCACTGATCATTCCGCCTGCGTCCAAACAATCCAGCGATGAATGGCAGCGCACGGGTGAAGCGCTGCTGGGAGCCATGCGCGACGGCAAGGTGGATCCGGCGGTTCGTTCCTACGCGCTCATGGCGACTGCGTTCAAGGCCGGCGATGCGTCCGCCTTCAACCAGGAATTGACTGAGTACCGGTCCACACTGGTTCCGACCTTTGCCCGCGAACTTCACAAATCGCATGCCGAAGTTTTCTTCAATCGCATGCAGCCGTTCTACGCCGCGATGACGATATACGTTTTAGCCGGTTTGCTGGCGGCGCTGTTTTGGTTCAATCTGTCTGAACCGCTGCGTCGCTCGGCCGTTTGGCTCATAGTCCTATCATTCGTGATTCACACCACGGGACTGATTTATCGCATGGTATTGGAAGGGCGTCCGCCCGTGACGAATCTTTATTCGTCGGCGATCTTCATCGGCTGGGGTGCGGTCGTGCTGGGATTGGTGCTGGAGCGATTCTACAGGAATGGAATTGGCGCGGTGGTGGCATCGGGGATCGGGTTCATCACATTGATCATCGCGCATCACCTTTCACTTTCTGGTGACACCATGGAAATGATGCGCGCAGTTTTGGATACGAATTTCTGGCTCGCGACGCATGTGGTCGTGGTGACGCTTGGTTATGCGAGCACGTTCGTGGCGGGCTTTCTGGCGTTGGTTTACGTCATTCGTGGTGTGTTCACCAAGACACTTGATGTCGCCACGGGTAAATCGCTGGCGCGAATGGTCTATGGCATCGTCTGTTTTGCGACACTGTTCAGCTTCGTCGGCACGGTTCTGGGCGGCATCTGGGCGGACCAATCCTGGGGAAGATTCTGGGGCTGGGATCCGAAAGAAAATGGCGCGTTGATCATTGTGCTTTGGAATGCGTTGATCCTGCATCTCCGTTGGGGAGGAATGATTCGCGAACGCGGGTTGATCAATTGTGCAATCGCCGGGAACATCGTGACGAGTTGGTCGTGGTTTGGCGTCAACATGCTCGGCATCGGATTGCACAGCTACGGTTTCATGGACGCGGCGTTTAAGTGGCTGATGCTCTTCATCGGGAGCCAGATTGCTCTTATTGTTCTCGGCTGCCTGCCATTGAACCTGTGGAAAAGCTTCGGAAACTCTGCGCCCCCAGATTCTCCCAAATCCGACGGCAGCACGCCCGGCGCGCCCGCACCAGCCGCGAATTGACGACTGATCGTGGACGGGGTCCGTTCCGATTGAAAGCAGAGCCAGGCGCAGGACTCGCCAGCAATCCTATTGAAAGTCGCTTCGGGTTGTGAAACCATTCTCAGGCGGGCCTGTAGCTCAATGGTTAGAGCAGAGCACTCATAATGCTTTGGTTCTCGGTTCAAGTCCGGGCAGGCCCACCAATATTTCGCAGGTAGCCCCTTGCATCACTCTCCTCAAGGTGGATGGCCGTTGACCAAGCTCGGTATCCCCTTGGCGGCCCACCATCCAAGCCGGCTCAGCGGGATTTGGGAAGGTTTTGCAGGTTCTGAAGATTTTCGATCTCCAGAAATCCGTGCAGCTGGCGAATGCGGGTGGGATGCCGCATTTTTCGAAGCGCTTTGGCTTCGATCTGACGAATGCGTTCGCGCGTGACCCGAAATTGTTTACCGACTTCTTCCAGCGTTCGCGCATAGCCGTCGCTCAGGCCAAAACGCAATTCTAACACTTTGCGTTCTCGCTCCGTTAGGCTGGAAAGAACATCCGTCAGCTTGTCCTTCAACAGGCTGAAGCTTGTGATTTCGGAGGGATTCTCGGTGGATTTGTCCTCCAGAAAGTCGCCGAAATTTGTATCCTCGCTGTCGCCGACCGGAGCCTGAAGGGAGATGGGTTGTTGCGCCATTTTCAGAATGGCTCGGACACGTTCCACCGGTAGCTGCATCTCGTCGGCAATCTCTTCCGGTACGGGTTCGCGGCCGAAATCCTGAATCAAGCGCTTTTGGATGCGCATCAGCCGGTTGATCGTTTCGATCATGTGCACGGGGATGCGAATGGTGCGCGCCTGATCGGCAATGGATCGGGTGATCGCCTGGCGAATCCACCAGGTCGCGTACGTGGAAAATTTATAGCCGCGGCGATATTCGAATTTTTCGACGGCTTTCATCAGGCCCATGTTGCCTTCCTGGATCAGGTCGAGAAAGGAGAGGCCGCGATTGGTGTATTTTTTGGCAATCGAAATGACGAGGCGCAGATTGGCTTCCACCATTTCGATCTTCGCTTGAAGCGCCTTGAGCGTGAAGCGTTGCAACTGCTCGTGCGCTTGAAGGTAATCAGCCGCAGGCATGCGCACGAATTCTTCGAGCGCTTTTATTTTCCGCTGTTCC
>JBQCEJ010000089.1:0-10081 GCA_051960355.1 Verrucomicrobiota bacterium
GCTTGGCCTTTTCGATCACCATTTCGGCCACCTGCACATGCCGCTCGGGTGGTTCATCGAAGGTCGATGAAATCACTTCGGCAGGTTTGCAACTGCGCTCCATGTCGGTGACTTCTTCGGGGCGCTCGTCGATCAACAGAATGAAAACGTAAGCCTCGGGATTATTCTTGAGAATCGCGTTGGCGAGCTTCTGCATCAGAACCGTCTTGCCCGTGCGCGGCGGCGCAACGATCAAACCGCGGGAGCCTTTGCCAATCGGGCAAACCAGGTCGAGCACGCGCGTCGAGAGTTCGTCGGAATTGGTTTCCAGCAGATAACGCTTGTTCGGAAACAGCGGCGTCAGATTGTCGAAATGCGTTTTGTCTTTCGCTTCATCCGGATCTTCCGTGTCCACGCCTTCCACCTTGAGTAACGCGAAGAAGCGCTCCTTGTCCTTCGGTGGACGGATTTGACCCGCAATCAGATTACCCGTTTGCAGATCGAACCGGCGAATCTGGGAAGGCGAAACGTAAATATCTTCCGGGCACGGCAGATAATTGAAGCTCTGCGAGCGCAGAAAACCGAACCCTTCCGGCAACACTTCGAGCACGCCTTCGGAAAACAAAACGCCGGCGCGTTCGGCATTCTTTTGGAGGATCTGAAAAATGACCTCGTGCTTGCGCATCGTGCCGAAGTTTTCCACGCCCAGTTCGCGGGCCATGTTATTCAGGTCCGTCATGGCCATCGCCTGTAACTTGGCGATGTTCAAGGAAGAGGCGATGTGATCCTTGCTGTCGCGGGTCGCAGCAGATTTGGGCGCAGTGCGTTCCAGCTTTTCCGCCGCGGCG
Source organism: Verrucomicrobiota bacterium (assembly GCA_051960355.1). Lineage (GTDB taxonomy): Bacteria > Verrucomicrobiota > Verrucomicrobiia > Limisphaerales > DASXHY01 > DASXHY01. Next base: position 828 of record JBQCEJ010000089.1, read on the forward strand.
GCTTCGCTGGTTTCAATCGGCTTGGTCGGCGGTTGCAGTTCCTGTGAGGGCGCTTCTTCGACGGCTGCGGGTGCGGTCACAAATTCCTGGGTCGCCTCGGGAGTTGAGTCCGCTGCGGGGATCAAAGACGGCTGTGCATCGACACGTGCCTTGGCCGGTCTGGCTTTAGGCTTCTTTGTACTGGCTCTTGGCATAGGTCAAAAAAAATGAATCAGGGTTAAATGAAAACAGCTGGTGAAAATCGCCCTGGGCTGTCACCCGGCGCGACTCCGATCAGGCGATCAACTGTTGATCAGACCGATTTGGAATGATTGCCAACCGGGAACACGCTGCAAAAATCCTCGACTAATAATCAGTAGGGCAAGGGGAATCTTGCAGTGAGTTCGCGAACACGTTGCCGCACTTTCGAAAGCGTGTCAACATTCTTGATGTCCATCAGAACCTCACTGATCATGTCGGCAATCGCCGCCATTTCAGCCTCTTTCATGCCGCGCGTGGTCACCGCAGGCGTGCCCAAACGAATCCCGCTGGCTTGAAAAGGTGAGCGCGTTTCAAACGGAATCGTGTTCTTGTTCACGGTGATCCCGGCTTCGTCCAAGGCAATCTGGCAATCCTTGCCAGTGATGTTTTTTGCGCCGACATCCACCAGCATCAGGTGATTGTCTGTCCCGCCGCTAACCAGTCGAAAGCCATTCTGCTTCATGCCCTCGGCAAGCGTCGTCGCGTTTTTGACAATCTGCTGCTGGTAGCTTTTGAACGACGGTTGCAACGCTTCGTGGAAACAAACGGCCTTGCCCGCAATGACATGCATGAGCGGTCCGCCCTGAATGCCGGGGAACACCTGTGAATCAATTTCCTTCGCGTACTTTTCCTTGCAAAGAATCAAGCCGCCACGCGGTCCACGCAGGGTCTTGTGCGTCGTGGTGGTCACGAAATCCGCATGCTCAATCGGGCTCGGATGCACACCCGCCGCCACCATGCCCGCGATGTGCGCAATGTCGGCCAGCAGCAAGGCGCCGATTTCCCGGGCGATTTCGCCCATGCGTTTGAAATCAATGATCCGCGGATACGCGCTGGCGCCCACCGTGATCATCTTGGGCTTATGCTCGCGGGCCATGCTGGCCAGTTGTTCGTAGTCAATCTGCTCGTTGTCCTTGCGAACGCCGTAGTGAACGATTTCGAAAAACTTTCCGGAGAAATTGGCCTTGTTGCCGTGCGTCAAATGACCGCCATGGCTGAGGTCCATGGTGAGCATCTTGTCACCGGGCTTGAGCATCGCGAAATAAACGGCCATGTTCGCGCCACTGCCGGAATGCGGTTGAACATTGGCGTGCTCGGCGCCGAAGAGTCGCTTGGCGCGATCGATCGCGAGCTGCTCCACGACGTCGACGTTTTCGCAGCCGCCATACCAGCGCTTCTTCGGATAACCTTCGGCGTACTTATTGGTCAACACCGACCCTTGCGCTTCCATCACCGCGGGACTGGTGAAGTTTTCGCTGGCGATCAACTCGATGTTTTCCTGCTGGCGCACGCGTTCGTGCTCGATCGCATTCGCGACTTCAGCGTCCACAGACTTGAGTTTCAGATCACGGCGGATGAATTGAGTTTCCATTTTATTGACGCGGCGCTCATGGCGGCCGCCTTGAAATTTTGTTTCCAGAAAAGAGTCCACGATCTTCTCGGCCTGATCGAGTGGCGTAGTTTTGGCGGCAATGCAAACCACGTTGGCGTCATTGTGCTGGCGGGTCGCCACGGCTGCGGGCTCGTCGTTTACCAAAGCGGCGCGAATGCCAGGAACCTTGTTGGCGGCCATGCTCATGCCGATACCCGTGGTGCAGATCAGCACACCGAATTGCGCCTGGCCATTGGCCACCGCGTGGCTCACCGCTTGCGCGTAGTCCGGATAATCCGTCGATTCCTTCGAACCCGTTCCGAAATCGGCGACGCTCAAGCCACGCCCTTCCAAATGCTTCTTAAGCGACTCTTTTAAATCATAGCCGGCGTGATCCGAACCGATTGCCACCGCCGCCACTTTGCCGCCCGGCAGGCCCAGACCATCGCTCTGCTCAATGAAACGCAGCAGTGAGACAATCCCCTGCTCGATCTGATCGCGGCAATTGGCATAGACGTCATACGAACCGCCGATTGGATCGCTGATATCCTTCTCGAAGGAGTCCAGCGTCTCGTCAAAGTCCCGCAGCAAAAACGATTTCTCCGCCGCCTTGGGATACAGCAGCATGACGGTGTCAACATGGCTGTGCGTCATGACGAAAATATAATCCGCCTGTTTCACCAGTTCCGGAGTGAGCATCCGGCTGCGTTGGTTGGAAATATCGATTCCCAATTCGCGCGTTGCCTCGACCGCATGTTCGCTGGGAGGCTGGCCATCCATCGCTCCAAGACCCGCCGAAATTACCCGGTAATTTCCGCGACCTTGCACCGCCTGGCGAAAAATACCCTCGGCCATCGGACTGCGACAAATGTTGCCCGTGCAAACAAAAAGAACTGTCTTCATTAAAGTGTTGGAAAGAAATTGGGTACCCAGAGGCAAATCGTCAACGGCGAAATCAGGAACCCATCTGACGCACAACCGCCAATCCCTTGAGGAGATCCAACGCACGGGCCAAGGCCGGATCGCTGACCACAGGTTTTTCGGGTTCGACCGGCCGCGCCAGGGCTGGCTCTTCGCCGTCCCGGTCGAGTCCGGCCCGATGCTGGCGCACCAATTCGGCTTCCCCGAACCGCTGACGCGTTCCATTGGAGCCAGAAATGCCCGCAAACTGGTTTGTTCCCGAAGTGCGGCTGGAAGCGAGTTGATTCGTACGCTGAACCACAAGGAACGAATCAGCGTAAAAAGCACGCTCATCTTCGGCGTTCACCTTCACCTCGATGTCAGGTTTTAGACCGTTTGTGGAGAGCGACGTACCGTTGCCTAAAGTGAGCGGCGCCGAGGCCACGCGCAGTTCCGCACCATTTTTCAAAGGAAACGTCTGGTTGACGAAAGCTTCCCCGGCTGTGCGAGTTCCCAACACCAGTCCCAAACCGCCGGAACGCAAGATCGCCGCCAGAGCTTCAGCCGATCCGCCTGTTCCACTGTTCACCAGAATGGCCAGTGGCAGCCGGATGGCATTCGTTTTCGCCTCTGAAGAAACCATTCCGTTGCCCCAATTCAACAACGGCTCCGCGTTCGTGAAAAACTTGTCCGCCAGGGCGGCGGCGGCGGCGTAATCCTCACCGTCAGCGTATCGCAAATCGAGGACCAATCCGTTCAAGCGATTGGTAGAACTGCTGCGCGAATAGAAGTTCGCCAGATCTTTGGCAAGCCCATCCGTCACGTGGGCAATTCGAACATAGCCGAGACCGCCATCGAACACCGAAACCCGGCTCAGTGGCGCGCCTTTGGGCTGATTGGTTCCACCCGTCACCAGCGCCGCTTTTGGACCGAGTTCGGCGAGCAATCCCTGAACGGCCGCGCGGTTTAGCTCGGCTGGACTGATTGCTACGGCATGCGCTCGGATCAGTTGAAAAACCTCCTGAAAATCCGGCGCGTCAGGCTGCGTCTCGGCGCGTGAAAACGACGTCGCCGCGATCAAAATCAGCCATCCAGCAAAAAAAGCACTAAACCGAAATCGTGTCATGACCGCGTCAAATTGCGTGACTGCGCAGGGAAAGTAAAGCGGGTAGGAACCTACGAGGGCGCCCCACTGGCGCCGATTCATCAGCGCCCTTTCACTTTTGATCCGATGAAGCCCGTTTCGCCGGCCCGAAGGTGAAACAGAATGTCGCACCTTTGCCCGGCTCGCTTTCCGCCCAAATACGACCTTGATGCCGTTGGACAATGCGTTTCACCGTGGCCAGCCCAATGCCCGTTCCCGGAAACTCCGTTTGCAAGTGCAAACGTTCAAACGGCACAAACAGCTTGTCCATGTGGGCGGGATCAAACCCCGCGCCGTTGTCCCGCACAAAAAACACACGCTCATCCTCTTGCATCATCGCGCCTACTTCAATGCGGGTCTCTGCGGTTTTGCTCGTGAATTTCCAGGCGTTGCCCAACAGATTTTCGAGAACCACCTGAATAAGGCCGCTGTCCACGTTCGCCTTCAACCCATCGGCCACCTGCACCACCGCCTGGCGCTCCGGATCATTGCGTTGCAGTTCCGCGAGAATATTTTTCGCGATCGCGCTCAGGTCTGTTTCAGTAATCTCCATGGGCGCTCGGGCGAGATGGCTCATGGTTTGCAATCCGCCCAGAATCTGTTGCATGCGCGCCGTAGCGTCCACAATCCGATTTGAGTAAGTAACGCACTCTGGTTTCAGCACGCCCAGACACTCGTTACGCAACAAATTCGAGAACGCGTTGAGACTGCGCAAGGGCGCCTGCAGATCGTGCGAAACGGAACGGCTGAACGCCTCCAACTCCTCGTTGGCCACTTGCAGCGAGGCGGTTTTCTGCCGCAACTCTTCATTCAACCGTTCCACCTCATGGAGTGCCGCCACTTTGTGACGAATTTCGCTGCGCAATTCGATCTCCGTCATCACGCTCGCCGTCAACGTGGACAATATCTCCACATCCTGACCGGTCCAGGCGCGCGCCGGGCCGTCGATCACGCAAAAGGAACCCAGCACATCGCCCGTGTTCAGAATCAAAGGAATTCCCAAATACGCAATCACACCCAGATCCCGAATGGCGAGATTCTGGGAAAACCGCGGGTCCAATCTCGCGTCATTAATGATCAAAGGCGCATGCGTCGCCAGCACATGCTGGCAGAAAGAATGCGACAGGGGCGTATCCCGCCACGTTGCCCACGGTTCCGGCAAGCCGCGGCAGCTCTTGAAAAACTGACGTTTGTCATCCACCAACGTGACCAGCGCCACGGGGCTGTTCAACACCTTTGCCGCCAGCGCGCCTAAGCGATCGAACGCCGCCTCCGCCGGTGAATCGAGCAAACCGAGTCGTCGCAATGCCGCCAGACGAGCGGGATTCAAAACCTCTTCTATAAAGTTTGCGATCATAAAGCCTCAATCACAGGATGAATGCGCAGCTTCTCGAAAATATCGTTCAACCGGAGATTACGCAAACAAACCCGCGACCACGCACTTCGTCATTCCGGAATCTTAGGCGACAGAACTCTGCGAATGCTCAGAGAAAACCCGAACCGTTGCTCATGATCTGCTGTTTTTGAAAAGTCTAGGAACTTCGCCGATTGGTTGAAGTTCCGAAGGAATAATGGTCGGGGCGGTGAGATTCGAACTCACAACCTCCTGCGCCCAAGGCAGGCGCGCTAACCAGGTTACGCTACGCCCCGACAGAGCGCTGAATATCCACGGAACCCCGCCGTTCTGCAATGACTTTCGACGATCTTTCGCCGAAATTTCACATGTTCGCCAGAAGGGTTTCTTACTCGACGGTTCCAGTCATCATGGTAAGTTTTCTTCATGTCATCCGAAGTTCCATCAGCACCTCAAAAGGTAAATTTACGCCGCCCGGACATCATGGAAGCCGTCCAGGCGCAAGTGCTGTCACATTACCGCAGCGAACTCGTGGAACGCATCCGCGCCAATGGCCACGTGCTTTCCGCCGGCAAACTGACGATCAAGCTCGCGAAGGAATTTGGCTTTTGCTACGGCGTGGAGCGCGCCATCGATCTTGCCTACGCCGCGCGCCGCGCCTATCCCGATCGCAGAATTTTTCTGCTCGGCGAAATCATTCACAATCCCGAGGTGAATGATCAAATCCGGCGTCTGGGAATCGCCACCATCGCCGGCAAGCCCACTGACGAGGAAATCGATCAACTTCACGCAGACGACATCGTCATCATTCCCGCCTTCGGCACCGAAGTCGCCACGCGCAAGAAACTGGAAGCCAAAGGTTGTCTGTTTGTGGACACGACCTGCGGCGACGTGATGAGCGTCTGGAAACGCGTGCGGCAATATTCCAAAGAAGCGGTCACCAGCATCATTCACGGTAAAGCCAAACACGAGGAAACCAAGGCCACCACGTCGCAAGCCACGGCTTACGGCACAGGTCATTACCTCGTGGTCTTCACATTGAAAGAGACGGATTACGTTTGTAATTACATTCTGAACGGAGGTGACAAAGCGGAGTTTCTGGCCAAATTCAAAGGCGCGTATTCCGAAGGTTTCGATCCGGAAATCCACCTGCAAGCTGTCGGCGTGGCCAATCAGACAACGATGTTACGCGGCGAAACCGAAGAAGTGCAACGTCGGCTCAAAGCCGCCATGACTCAAAAATATGGCCTCGCGGAATTGCCCAAACATTTTCGTTTCTTCGACACCATCTGCGGCGCCACGCAGGATCGCCAGGACGCGCTGGAAAAACTCCTTCACCAACCGCCTGATCTCCTGCTCGTCGTGGGCGGTTACAACTCCTCCAACACGTCGCACCTGGCGGAAATGGGCGAAGCCAAGCTGCCAACATATTTTATCATGAACGCCGCAAAGATGGAGGCGGACAAGATCGCCCACTACGATCAACACGAACAAAAGGAAGTGGAAACCTCCAATTGGTTTCCCGCCGGCAAGGTCACCGTTGGCATCACAGCCGGCGCTTCCTGCCCGAACAATCTCATCGAAGAAACTATTCGCCGGCTCTTTCAATTGCGCGGCCTCTCCGTTCAGGATCTGATTTCGAATCCCAACTAGGCCCGACGTTCCGCCATGCCCCGAACGCGTGTTGAACTGGAACAACTGGAGCGGCACTCACTGGCGCCTTACGCGCAGTTCAGTGCCGATACACGCGGTCGAAAACACAAGGAAGCTCCTCCGGAGTGGCGCACTCATTATCAACGGGATCGGGACCGCGTCATTCATTCGCGCGCGTTTCGACGTTTGGAATACAAGACCCAGGTTTTTCTCAACGGCACCGGCGATCATTTCCGCACCCGCCTGACGCACACGATGGAAGTCGCCGCGATTTCCCGAAATATCGCGCGCGCGTTGCGGCTGAATGAGGACCTTGCCGAAACCATTGCCCTCGCTCATGACCTCGGGCATTCCCCCTTCGGACATAAAGGCGAAGCGGTCCTGAACGACCTGATGAAAGGCCACGGCGGGTTCGAGCACAATCGCCACAGTCTGCGCATCGTGGAGGAGCTCGAGCAAAAGTATCCAACCTTTTCCGGCCTGAACCTGAGCTGGGAAGTGCGCGAAGGTTTGGTGAAGCACTACACCGCGTTCGATCATCCGGGTAAGCGCAAAGGTTTTGCCGCCAAGAATTCCTCCCTCGAAGCCCAGGTCGCCAATCTCGCCGACGAAATCACTTACTACAGCCACGATCTGGACGACGGTCTTGATTCCGACCTCTTATCCGAGCAGGAGCTGGCCAGCAAAGTCCGCATGTGGGCCGAGGCCGCCCAACTCGTGAAGGGCGACCACGGCGAACTGCCGGATGAATGCCGCCGCTACTTCACGATTCGCACGATCATTGACATGCAGGTGCACGACGTCGTTGAAACCAGCGAACGCCTGATTGCGAACGCAAAAGTTCAATCCGCCAATGACGTCCGGCTCTGGCCCAAAGTGCTGGTGCAATACAGTCCCGAGCGGCGCAAGCTGAATCTCGAACTGCGGCGGTATCTTTACAAAAATCTCTACTACAACCACGCCGTCAACGAGCCGCACCTCCGCGCCAGGCAACTCTTGAGGGAATTGTTCACCTATTTCGCGAAGCATCCGCGGGAAATGGGCGATCAAAGCCGCAAACGCATCCGCAAGCTTGGCCTGCATCGCGCTGTGTGTGATTATCTGGCCGGCATGACCGATCGTTACGCGATGCAAGTGCATCAGGGCCTGCGCGCCATCGGAAAAGTCTGATCCGCAGCAGGTGAATCCAGGACCACGACTGTGCCGTTCGAAAGAGCGCTTCTGCGACAAAACCGTTTCCTTGAAATCTCCCTCCCGGCCACCGCTGCTCAATGGCTCTTCAGAACGGTTTTCCACCACAGAAGAACACGGCTGACGCGGAGAATGAAAACTCAGCAACCCGTCGGCGCAGGCGGCAATTCGCACTCAGACCAAAATTCCAAAACGACCCGGAGAATATTGATCAACCGGTCCAGGGTCAGAGGCTTTTTGAAATAGCCGTTCGCACCCAGGGCGTACGCTTCCCGGACATCCTGCTCCTCTGCGGAACTGCTGTAGATCATGGTCGGAATCACCGAGCATTCAGGATGGTCGCGACGCCACCGCAGAAGATCGAAGCCATTCATGCCGGGCATTTTCAAGTCAGTCAGCAGGACATTGGGAAAGGGAAATTTCGCGCGATCTGCGTAGGCACCTTCACCGCGAAGATACCGGATTGCCTCCTCCGCGTTGCGCACATCGTAAACCGAATTCTTCGCAGCACTTTTCTCGACTGCGTTCCGCACGAAGAAAACATCAGCTTCTTCATCCTCGACCAGGAGGATCGTTAAGCGGCGGTTCATGCTTGATTATACCACAATTCGAGTGCGAGCCGAATCACGGGGAAAGCCTGCCAAAAAGCGGGGGAAATTGAGGCCACCTTCGAAGTCTGCCAAGTTGCCGTCCAGCCGACCTGAGGTTCCGATCTATTCTCGTCCTACTCGAAACGTGCGACGCACTAATCCGAGCGCGCTCATCGCCAGTCCCAAAAGCAGCAGCGTGCCAGAGCTGTCCGGAACCGGACTGGGATGCTGCCCCGAACCATTGGGCGTGAATCCGTCAAAACCAGTATCACCGCTTCCGCTTCCGTTTGGAGGTGAAGAGCCGTCGTTCACCCCGGGATTGTTCCCCGTCCCACCTGCCCCACCGGAACCGGCTCCCGCTCCGCCTACGTCATCCTGTGAATTGGCTGCATAGAATAACTGCACACCGTTACGATTCCGCTCCATGCGGGATTTCACCAGGAAGTAACCCGAGCCGGAAGAAACGTTCTTACCCTTGCTGGCCTGTTTGGAGAATCCATAGCGTCCAGCTTTGGTGACGGAATCGGGCATTGGCAGATCGGGAACGCCGGCAGCATGGCTCGCATTGTAATTCGCCACTAACGCACGCGCTGTCTCCAGCGGCAAGGTGGATTGATTTCGGCTGAGTTGACTTTGGCCTACCAGGATCGGGCTCGCGTTCGATTGCAGCGTCAGCCCTGCCAGGATCAAAGCCGAAAAAATCGCCGTCGAGCGAGTGAGGCCTGGAAGACTGATCCGCGTTTTCATGGCGTCAGTCTCAACAAGCCCTCTGGACATCTCAATGGGTTAGCCCCCTACACCGATCGCCCC
>JBQCEJ010000090.1:0-4824 GCA_051960355.1 Verrucomicrobiota bacterium
CTCCGCCATCCGTTCGTGCTGGTGCTGTGGCTGGTGACGCTCGTCGACTCGTTTGTTCACAATTGTTACTTCAACTGGACCGGAGCGTTTCTCGGCAGCGCGCGCGAAGCCGGCGGTGTCGGTATTCCGGGCAACTGGATCATGCCCGTCATGAGCGTGGGTCAGATTGCGGAAATCCTGACGATGTTCGCACTAGGAGTGACGCTCAAGAAACTCGGGTGGCGGGCGACGATGATCGTGGGCATTCTCGGTCACGCGGCGCGCTTCGCGGTGTATGCTTTCCTCCCAGAGCATCAGGGATTGATCATCGTCGTTCAGGTGCTTCATGGAATCTGCTATGCATTCTTCTTTGCGACCGTTTACATTTTCGTGGACGCCTACTTTCCGAAGGATGCCCGGGCCAGTGCGCAAGGGCTTTTCAACGTGATGATTCTGGGTGCCGGTGCTCTGCTGGCCAACTCGATTTGTCCTTACCTGAGCCAGAAGATTTTTACGCACAGCGGAATCACAGATTTCCGCGGGTTGTTCCTGGTGCCGATGTTTTCGGCATTGGTGGCCGCGGGCGCAATGGCGTTGTTGTTCCATCCGCCCAAAGCGATCGCATCGAAAGAACAGGCCGAAGTTGAAGCCGCTGTGGCTTGAGGCAATTGCTGCCAATGAAGGTTGAGTGGGTTGGTTGAAATCCCAAAGGGATTGCAATCATTCAGCCCAGCGTTGCGAGAAACGAGCTACGCTGGGTTAGCGTCAAGCAAACCAACAACCCTGAAAGGGTTGAATCAGAAAATCCATGCCGCAGTCGCTCGCAATGATTTTGGTGCATCCTGAGCGACAAAGTTCTCCGTAGGGTCAGGGAGGTAAAACGCAGCTCGTCGTTGTGGCTGAAAACCAAAGCACCTGACCTCGCGGATTTCGCGTGGCAAAACGGTTACGGCGTCTTCTCTCTTGGCTTTTCGCAAATCAAAGACGTGCGCATCGCCGAGCAGGAGGAGCATCATCGCAAAGTTTCGTTTCAGAATGAATTTCGTCGATTGATTTCAATGAGCGGTATGTGTGGGATTGATTCAACCCTTTCAGGGTTGATGAATTGTTCTTCGATGTCCCAGGGTAGCTCTTTCCTCGCAACCCTGGGCTGAATGGTTCAATCCCGTTGGGTTTGGAGAAACTCGGCGTGAGCAGCAGGTCAATAGGCAGTTGAAAACACTTGACTGGAGAGTGCTTCGGATTTGAGCACGAGTGTCTGCAAGGCATGAAGCTCGGCTAGTTGCCCGCATTCGTAAACGTCTCTGAACCGGTAAACTGCCGAACGTTTCACGGATATTCATCTGTGCCCATCTGCGTCCCTCTGTGGTTTCAAAGAAGTCCTTTCTTCCCCGTCCGCTTGCCCGATGAGAAATGAGTCTCGTCACCTCGTCTCCTGCGATCCAAAACAAAAAGGGACGGAGCTGGCTCCGTCCCGTGTTTGGTCCAATTGAGTAAACCGATTCCGGCCTCACAAGGCCATGTGCGAACTCGGATCACTCCAGTCACTGGAGCCGGTGCTGCCACCGATCGCGCGGACCTGGATCGTGTAGGTTGTGCCCGGCGTCAGATTTTCCAGGAGGATGAGCCGGGCCTTGGTAAAAACCCCGGCGCCTTGCCAGCCGCTGTCACCGTAACTGATGCGGACTTCATACGCGCGGGCGGTGGGCACCGATTGCAAGCGCAGCGCCAGTTGAGTCGTGCCCGGATTATCCACCCGTTCCACCACCGGCTTGGGCAGGGGAATTTGCGTCCGATTCGTGTTCACCGACTGGAAGCCGGAGGACAGCAGCGTCGGCAAATCATCGCCCGCGACGCTTTCCACGTACGCCGCTTCCTGCCGCAAGGCCGCCAGCAGCGTATCCTGCGCGGCATTCCGGATGGCGATTTCCACCTTGCCGCCGTTGGCCGCGGCGGTGACGGCCTGACGGTAGGCCAGCAACTTATCCTTCAGTTCGGTCACCGGCACCATGGGAGTGGGAAATGCCGGATTGTTTTCCAGCCCAGTAACCACGTTCTCGCCGAACGTGTCGAGTTGAGTAATGGTCAGTTGGCCGAAGCCACGTGAGACCCGGTAGTTATTTTTCATGGTTTTGTCTTCACCGCATGTCCGGCCAGGTACGCAGTGCTCCTATGACACGCGCCTTGTGAGTGCTGATCGGCCGACACGGCAAATCGTACGCACCCGGATGGACGCAGCACATCGCTGTGCTGTTTTTGTTGTTGTTGTTTTTCTGCCTCGGAACCCGGTTGGACCCTGCGAGCACCCAGTCGTTTCCTTGAGAAACAGGGAATGCAGGAACGTTGCCAACCAAAAATCAGCGCCTTGTCACGCGAGCCCTGCGCGCGAGCCGCAACCACCACGCAGGACGATTCCACGCACACGACGGCGCCGTAAGTCGGTGAGAATTCGGGAGTTATCTGGCCGCGTTGGAAAGGGATTCCGACCGCGTCTCTACTCAAAAACGAAGGCCCGGCGAACGAACGTCGCAGGCGATGACGTTGATCAACATCAGGCCAAAAATGTGTCAGTGGACGTCAAGATTGTCTTGATCCGAGTCGATCCGCTGGAAATTACGCCCGTTCCGCTGGCGAAAACGGCAAACATTAATTAATTCCAGCCAAACCTTAATTAACAAACGAGGATCCTTAATTAAGAAAAGCCAGACATTAATTAACGAATCGCGAACCTTTGTTAAGAAATGCCAACAATTAATTAGGAAACGCGGAAAATTAATTAAGAAAATCCGCGAATTAATTAAAGAACCGCAAATATTAATTAAGAAACGGCTCCAATTAATTAATGTTTCCGTTTCGTCGGCAAAGTTCGATCGGAAGTCACCAGATGTCAGCCGACATCTGGCAGAAGTGACCCGACCTTTGGCAGACGGGATTCTACGGTCGGGGCAATGATGGATTAATCCAGCGGACCGAGCGAAAGTCAGCCGAACTCGGCGGGCTTCTGGAAAAAGTGATCTGATTTCTGGCAGAAGGAATCATCATCGAGATATACCTCCGGTTCCCCATGAAGTTGGGAAGCGGGACGAGAACGACCAGATGCTCACCAAGTTAATATTATCTTGTTCAAATCGCGCCGGCGGCTTCCCCAATCACCCACGACTCCAAACGAGGTGTGCCATTGCAGACCGACACCTGATGAATATTTCGATGCAGTGAATTGCTTTGGTTCCGACAAAACAAGTCCGACCTCAGGATGCATCGTGAGGAACATGAATGTGCCGAGGTGTTGAGCCTTGCTCGCAACACTTGCTATCACGAGTGAACGGTTATCACGCGTCTCCAACCAAATTGCCTGCAAACCATGCAGGATTTCCTTAAAACCAAGCGTGCATGCGTCTCTCTTTCGACTTGGCTCATTGAATAATTCCCAAAGCGCATCATATCTCCAACCATTCTTTTCACGTTCTGGTGGCATCCCAATGATCCACTCACATTCTTCGCGGTTGATGGAGTAGTTATCTGCAGCAAAGTTTAGCATGCGCTGGACGCGCTCCACCGAAAAATTCGGAATTACGACGAGAGTGGTTGGTTGACTATCATTCCGTCCCGGGAAATTAAGCGACTCAAAAACATTTTCTACCCCTTTGGACTGAAAATGATATTGATCGAACAAGCGGGCACGATCGACCAAGTCCAAATTCTTGAACTTTTCTTTGAACTCATTCCACTCACCTTCTTCTGGGAAATAGTGAGTTGCCTCCGCGTAACAAACCTCCAATGTCGCATTGGTCGCGACGTCAGTTATCGCACTCATTAATGGGTAGAATACGAACGACGCCATCGCGCTGAGATCGAGCAAAATCCTAGCCTTTTGCCCATGCTCAGTGAAGAAGCGTACTGTTTCACCGTACAGTGCCAATTGTTGATACTTGCAACGAAAGACCTCAACACCACCAACTCGAGCAGCATCGACGAACTTGGCTTCTTGAACTGCGTTATCCTCTTTATTGAAAGGATATTCAATGAGGAGTGCTTTTGCTCCCCTTCCTTTTCGGGTCATACACCAAGATACGAAACAAGTAGACGCTCGATCTTCAAAACCAATCGCTGCAACGAAGAGATCACTCTCGTTATCTGCGTGGTATGGCTTCCAGCTTTCCAAATGTGTTAAAACTTCGTCGAGCGTTGAGTCGCGGAGCATTGGCATAGTTCTTATCTCAAATAATCTCCTTGGAGAGGATTGTCGGGTTGGGGAACTTTTGGCTTTGTCCCGTCACGATTCAGTTCAGCTTTCGCAAACTGCTCTGGTTCTTGCAAGAGGTGCAGCAAACGCTGAAGGTTATCCATTTTGATTGGGTCGCGTCTGCCGAGCGGTGCCTGATAACGAACGAGTAAGATTCGCCTGACTTGATATCGCTCCGTTCCATCATTCTCGATCCGCGATCTGCTTGTATCTAAACAGAAAAGAACGCCTTTGCGTTGCATCTCCTGCAAAAGAAGTTGCCATTTTTCGGGCAGTTGGCGGGCCACTGCAAGAGGTATATCCAAATGCGTTTTTACCATGGCCCTTGGTTGGCCATCCTTCTTGGAATCGCAGTTGACCGCGGCTTCGTGAGCTAGCCAACAAAGGCGATCTGCTATATTGGCGATTTCCTTTCCGAACACCGGAAAGTACCTGTTGTAAGTATGCTCACGATCAGAATACTGATGGATGATTTCGTTCTGCTTTTTGGGGGGTACAGGTTCGGAAAGCGGAAGCTTATCCTTTGCAGTCACATAAATCTTCTTCACTAGAGCCTGTACTTAACTTTTTGTAAAAATTGTCTGTCCAAAGTATTTACATCC
>JBQCEJ010000091.1:0-7932 GCA_051960355.1 Verrucomicrobiota bacterium
AGTAATTGGCGAGTAGATTTGGGGCGGCGGAGAATTTCCGCCGCCCCGCTTCGCCTGTTAAACCTGAAGATTCAGGACATTTTTAGATAAGAAGTCGGAAAGACATCAAAGCCATTTCGTTGGCTAAGTCGGGCAAGTTCGCTGTGAACACAGAGTACTTGCCTTATGTCGTTTACAAGAAATAACGGGTCGGCGCATAGCCACCCACAGTGATTAAGGTTAAAATGCCATCGCGAGCAACAGAACGAGTCAACTTCGGTAAGATCAAAGAAATCATCGCTCCGCCAAACCTGATCGAATTGCAGACCAATTCGTATAAAGAGTTTTTGCAGGCGGAAATCCCGCAGTCCAAGCGGAAGAACCTGGGACTGCAGGCCGTATTCACCGAAGTCTTTCCCATCGAAAGCTACGACGGAAAATGCGTTCTGGATTTTCACTCCTACGAAATCGGCGAGCCCAAGCTGGACTGGTTGGAATGTTTGCGGGAAGGCCTGACGTACGGTGCTCCGCTTTACGTCACGTTCCTGCTCAAGGAAGAAAAGGGCACGAAAGAGGAAAAAGTTTTCATGGGCGAACTGCCGCTGATGACCCCGCAGGGCACGTTTGTAATCAATGGTGCCGAGCGCGTGATCGTCAGTCAGTTGCATCGCTCGCCCGGTCTGGCGTTCGAAGCGACCCAGCATCCGAATGGCAAAACACTCCATTCCTTTCGCATCATTCCTGATCGCGGTTCCTGGTACGAGGCGCAATTCGACACGAGCGACATGCTTTATGTCTATCTCGATCGCAAAAAACGCCGCCGCAAATTTTTGACGACTACGCTGTTCCGCGCGCTGAGCTTTTTGGATTCCGAAAACAAGGATACCAAGGGCAAAGACAAGGAAGCTGAAAAGCGTGGCACGGACGAAGAAATTTTGAAGCTCTTCTACGAAATCGAAGAGATGACCGTGAAAGAGGCCGAGAAGAGCGAAGATCTGGCGACCAAGGTTTTGATCGAAGACGCCGTTGATCAGGATAAGGGTCTGGTGGTTGCCCGTGCTTTCGAGCCGCTTTCCAAAGCAGTGGTAAAACAGATTGCTGAACTGGGCGTGACCAAGATCAAGGTTGTGGACACCGCTGTTGACGAAGGGATCGTCATCAAGTGCATGAAGAAGGATCCGGCCAAGAACGAAGAAGAGGCATTAAAGGATATTTATCGCCGCCTTCGCCCTGGCGATCCCCCGACGGCCGCCAACGCCCGCGCACTGATCAAACGTTTGTTCTTCGATGCCAAGCGTTATGATCTGGGTCGCGTCGGTCGTTACAAAATCAATCAGAAGCTTGGCATCAAGGGCGGCGATTCCCGCATTTTGACCAAGGAAGATCTGGTGGCCGCGACGAAATATCTGCTCCGCCTGAAAAAGGGTGAAGGTTCGTTGGACGACATTGATCATTTGGGCAGCCGCCGTGTTCGTACGGTGGGCGAATTGCTCGCCAACCAATGCCGCGTGGGTCTGGCCCGCACGGAACGCCTGGTCAAAGAGCGCATGACGCTGTTCGATCAAGGTGTGGAGGCAATGTCACCGCAGAAATTGATCAATCCGAAAGCTCTTTCGGCTGTGATCCGTGATTTCTTCGGCCGCAGTCAACTCTCGCAGTTCATGGACCAGATCAATCCACTCGCAGAACTGACGCACAAACGGCGTCTGTCGGCTCTCGGGCCTGGCGGTCTCTCGCGTGATCGTGCCGGTTTCGAAGTCCGTGACGTGCATCCGTCTCACTACGGCCGCATTTGTCCCGTGGAAACCCCTGAAGGTCCGAACATCGGCTTGATTGCATCCCTGGCAACCTTTGCCCGCATCAACGATTTCGGTTTCTTGGAAACGCCTTATCGCAAAGTCGAAAACGGACGTCTCACGGACAAAATTGAGTACTTGACTGCCGATCGCGAAGAAGCCTTCACGATTGCCCAGGCAAATACGCCGGTGGATGACAAAGGCAAGTTCACTCAGGAACGCATTGTCTGCCGAGGCAAGAATGACTTCATCGACCTGGAACCCGCGAACGTGGATTTCATGGATGTGTCGCCGAAGCAGCTCGTGTCTGTGGCAGCATCGCTGATTCCGTTCCTCGAACATGACGATGCGAACCGCGCCTTGATGGGTTCGAACATGCAACGTCAAGCCGTGCCGCTGCTCGTGACTGAAGCGCCGTTGGTAGCAACGGGCCTCGAAGATCGCGTTGCTCGGGATTCCCGGGCCGTCATTGTAGCCGAAGAAGCCGGCAAAGTCGCTTCCGTTACCGGCAGCCAGATCATCATCACGCCGGACGGCAAAGTGCCGGAGACCAAGAAGAAGCTGAAGAACGATCCTGAAAAAGGCGTCTGGGTTTACCCGGTGCGCAAATTCATGCGGTCGAATGCGGCCACCTGTATCAATCAAAAAATTCTGGTCAAGAAAGGTGATCACATCAAGAAGGGCCAGGTCATTGCTGACGGCCCTTGCACGCAAGGCGGGGAGCTGGCGCTGGGTCGCAACGTCCTCGTCGCGTTCATGCCGTGGAATGGTTACAACTTCGAGGACGCCATCCTCATCAGCGAGAAGATCGTGAAGGAAGATATCTTCACCTCGATCCACATCGACGAGTTTGAAGTGGCGGCTCGCGATACGAAGCTCGGGCCCGAAGAAATCACGCGCGACATTCCGAACCTCGGTGATGAAGCGTTGAAAAACCTTGGTTCTGACGGTGTCATCCGTGTCGGTGCGGAAGTGAAACCTGGCGACATTCTGGTCGGCAAAATCACTCCCAAATCCGAGACGGAGCTCGCTCCGGAAGAACGATTGCTCCGAGCGATCTTCGGCGAAAAAGCCGCTGACGTGAAGGACACTTCGCTGAAAGTTCCCTCGGGCACTTACGGCATTGTCATGGACGTGAAGGTTTCTTCTAAGAAGGAATCGGAACGCGAACGTTCCATCGTCACAGAAGAGAAGAAGCAGGCCAAACAGGTCGAAGACGAATACAAGAAGAAGACCGACGAACTGCGCGATCAGTTGACCGAAGCGCTTTCGAACATCCTGCTCGGTGAAAAGATTCCGCTCGACGTGGTGAACAGCGAAACCGGCGAAATCATCATCCCGGCCAATCGCAAGATCACGAAAACGCTTTTGCGCAAGCTGGCCATGGTTTATGACCGGATCGAAATCGATCCGTCGCCCATTCGCAACAAGATCAATGAAATCATCGGACAGTTTAAGAAAAAGTTCGATGATCTTCAAATGCAGTACGACGAGGAAAGGGAACGCGCCGAAGCCGGTGAAGGCACCGACAGCGGAGTGGTCAAATCCGTCAAGGTTTACATCGCTTCCAAACGCAAACTGTCCGTCGGTGACAAGATGGCCGGACGCCACGGTAACAAAGGTGTTGTGGCCAAGATCGTCGCCGAGGAAGACATGCCGATGACCAAGGATGGTACTCCGGTGGAAATTGTTTTGAATCCGCTGGGCGTGCCTTCCCGCATGAACGTCGGCCAGGTGCTGGAAACGCACTTGGGTTGGGCAGCCAAGCTTCTGGGAATGAAATTCGCGACGCCGGTTTTCGACGGCATCAAGGAAAAAGAAGTTCGCGGCTACCTCGACCAGGCCGAGTTGCCTAACAACGGCAAAACTCATCTGATTGATGGTCGCACGGGCGAACGTTTCGACCAGGAAGTCGTCGTGGGCTACATCTACATGATGAAGCTGGGCCATTTGGTGGCGGACAAGATCCACGCGCGCGCGGTCGGACCTTACTCGCTCGTCACGCAGCAGCCTCTGGGCGGCAAAGCTCAATACGGCGGCCAGCGCTTCGGCGAAATGGAAGTCTGGGCCATGGAAGCCTACGGTGCGGCTTACACGCTGCAGGAACTGCTCACGGTCAAATCCGACGACGTGCAGGGGCGCACGCGGATTTACGAGAGCATCGTCAAGGGCGACAACTCGCTGGAGGCCGGCATCCCGGAATCTTTCAACGTGCTCGTCAAGGAAATGCAGTCGCTCAGTCTCGACGTTAAGGTTGGCTATTCCAATCCGGTCGATCAGGCGGCGTCCGAACCCGTGGCTCTTTGATCCTTTAATTGAAATTGAGTGCGGGGAAACCCGCTGAAAAGAAATTGTATGATTAGCACAAAAGAAAGCGCCCGGGAGTTGCTCGGGTTGGAAAAGGTGAATCAGGTGGAGCACGTGGCGATTTCAGTCGCCTCGCCCGACGCCATTCGTTCCTGGTCCAAAGGGGAAGTTAAAAACCCCGAGACAATCAATTACCGCACGTTCAAGCCGGAAAAAGGGGGTCTGTTCTGCGAACGTATTTTCGGTCCGGTCAAGGACTGGGAATGCTCCTGTGGAAAGTATAAACGCATCAAGCATCGCGGCGTGGTCTGCGATCGCTGTGGTGTGGAAGTTACCCTCGCGCGCGTCCGCCGCGAACGCATGGGCCATATCGAACTGGCCGTGCCTGTCTGCCATATCTGGTTCTTCAAGTGCATGCCCTCACGCATCGGTCTGGCGCTGGACATGACCGCGCGCAATCTCGAACGCGTCATCTATTACGAGGATTATCTCGTGATCGATGCAGGTTCGACACCGCTCAAGCAGAACCAATTGCTCAGCGAACACGAATATCGTGAAGCGCGTGAAACCTACGGCGCCGACGCTTTTCTGGCCAAGATGGGCGCAGAAGCTGTTCGTGAAGCTCTCTCGAAAGTGGACCTCGCCAAGCAGATTGATGCTTTGCAGATCGGCATGACCGAGACGAAGAGCAAGCAGATCCGCAAGAAAATCGCCAAGCGGATCAAGCTGTTGCAGGGATTGCAGCAGTCCAAGAGCCGTCCGGAATGGATGATCTTGACGGTGTTACCCGTGATTCCGCCGGATCTTCGTCCGTTGGTTCCATTGGAAGGCGGTCGTTTCGCGACCTCCGACCTCAACGATCTCTATCGCCGCGTGATCAACCGGAATAACCGGTTGAAAAACCTGCTTCAGCTCAAAACGCCGGAAGTCATTATCCGGAACGAGAAGCGCATGTTGCAGGAAGCGGTCGATGCCTTGTTCGACAACGGCCGCCATGGTCGCGCTGTCACGGGCGCCGGCAATCGCTCGCTCAAATCGCTGTCGGATATGCTCAAAGGCAAGAGCGGACGTTTTCGTCAAAACTTGCTCGGCAAACGTGTCGATTACTCCGGCCGTTCCGTCATCGTCATTGGTCCGGAACTCAAGCTCAACCAATGCGGTTTGCCCAAGAAGATGGCGCTCGTATTATTCGAGCCGTTCATCATTCGTCGCCTCAAGGAACTCGGCTATGTGCATACCGTGCGCTCTGCCAAGAAAATGATTGAGCGTCAGACGACCGAAGTCTGGGACATTCTGGAAGAGGTCACCCGCGGTCATGCCGTCATGCTCAACCGTGCGCCAACCCTGCACCGCTTGTCGGTTCAGGCGTTCGAACCGCAGTTGATTGAAGGCGAAGCGATTCGCATTCACCCGCTGGTTTGTACCGCTTACAATGCCGACTTCGACGGTGATCAGATGGCTGTTCACGTTCCGTTGTCAGTCGAGGCGCAGATGGAAGCGCGCATGCTGATGATGGCGACGAACAACATCTTCTCGCCTTCCTCCGGCAAGCCGATCATCACCCCCACGCAGGACATCACCCTCGGCTGCTATTACATCACGGCGGAACCGCGCACGCCCGCTCCGGCGGACGCCCGCACCTTGAAGCTTTTCAGCAACAAGACGGAAGTGGTTTTTGCGTTCGAGGACGGCAGCGTCACCACGCATGAACGCATTCGGCTGGCGAACCCGGATTTTGGCAAGCAGACCACTTATGGCGATGCCACCAAAAAAGTCATTGAAACCACGGTGGGACGCGTGCTCTTCAGCGAAATCTGGCCATCCGATCTCGGATTCCCGAACAAGCCCGTTCGCAAATCCGAACTCGGTGACCTGATCTGGCGTTGTTACAAGGTGTGCGGTCATGAAAAGACTGTCATCATGCTCGACAAGTTGAAAGAGCTTGGCTTCCGCGAAGCGACGAAAGCCGGTGTCTCCATCGGCATTGACGACATGATTATTCCTGACGAAAAAAATCAGGAAATCGATGCCGCGCAGAAGCAGATCAAAGAAGTGGAGAAGCAGTATCGAAAGGGTGTCATCACGCCGGGCGAACGCTACAACAAAATCATCGATATCTGGACGCACGCGACGGATCAAATCGCGAACGTCATGTTCCGCACCTTGGAAAAGAACCAGGGCAAGAAAGAGTTCAATCCCGTGTTCCTCATGGTGGACTCCGGCGCTCGTGGTAACCGCCAGCAGGTGCGTCAGCTCGCCGGTGTCCGTGGTCTGATGGCCAAGCCCAGCGGTGACATTATCGAGAAGCCGATTTTGTCGAACTTCCGTGAAGGTCTGACGGTGTTGGAATACTTCATTTCAACTCACGGCGCACGCAAAGGTCTCGCCGACACGGCTCTCAAGACTGCGGATTCAGGTTACATGACCCGCAAGCTCGTGGACGTGGCGCAGGACGTGATCATTCGCGAAGAAGATTGCGGCACCAGCAACGGCATTTGGGTGCAGGCGATCTCCGAGGGCGACGACGTGGTTGTCAAACTGAGCGATCGCTTGGTGGGCCGCTACTCGTGCGACGACATCAAGAATCCAAACAACCCCAAGGAATTGCTCGTTCGTGCCAATGAGGACATGGACGAAATCAAGGCCAAGAGCATTGATACCGCGGGCGTTGAGAAGGTGAAGATCCGTTCCGTGCTGACCTGCGAAAGCAAGCACGGCGTTTGCAAATATTGCTACGGCCGAAATCTCGCGACGGGCCTTTTGGTCAAGCTGGGCGAGGCGGTCGGAATTGTTGCCGCACAGTCCATCGGCGAACCTGGAACCCAGTTGACGATGCGTACGTTCCACATCGGTGGAACTGCGTCCGCTCAATACAAAGTGCCGCAGATCAAGGCCAAGTTCGAAGGCCAGATTCGCTACAACGAACTGCGCATCGTTCAGCTCGAAGACGGCAACAACATCGTTCTGAACAAGAACGGTTCTGTGTCGATTCTCGGTGAAGACGGGCGTGAGCTCGAAAACCACAACGTGGTCATCGGCGCGGTCATTTCCGTGGCCGACGGCGCCAAGGTCAAAAAGGGCGAAACCTTCGTGCAGTGGGATCCTTACAATGTTCCAATTCTCTCTGAGAAGGCGGGCAAGGTGAAATTCCACGACATCATCGAAGGCGTGACGATGAAGCAGGAAACCGATGAGCAGACCCAGCAGGAAGCGATGGTCGTCATTGAACACAAGGAAGACCTGCACCCGCAGATCATCATCATGGACAATGATGGCGAAATCGCCGCCAGTTACCCGATTCCGTCGGGAGCGCATATCGTGCTCAACGAAGGCGACAAGATCGTTGCCGGTACTTTGATGGCGAAAACGCCGCGTAAGAGCGCCAAGACAAAGGACATCACTGGTGGTTTGCCGCGTGTTGCTGAACTGTTCGAAGCGCGTCGTCCGAAAGATGCCTCCGAGATTTCGAAGATCGACGGTATTGTCGATTTCGGCGCCAGCGTGCGTGGCAAGCGTTGCATCATCATCAAAGATCAACAGACCGGCGTGGAAGAGGAGCACCTCATCGCGATCGGCAAGCACGTGATCGTCTTCAAGGGCGATTTCGTCAAGAAAGGCCAGCAGCTCACCGAAGGTCCTGTCGACCCGCACGAAATTCTCGACATCTGCGGCCCGCAGGAATTGCAGGAGCATTTGGTGAATGAAGTGCAGGAAGTTTATCGTCTGCAAGGTGTGACGATTAACGACAAGCATATCGAAATCATCGTGCGCCAGATGTTGCGCAAGGTGCGCATCACTGAACCGGGCGATACGACCTTCCTTTGGGGAGAGCAGATCGAGAAGCTGGAGT
>JBQCEJ010000092.1:0-2989 GCA_051960355.1 Verrucomicrobiota bacterium
TGTGTATTGTTTCGTGGTTATGTTTTACTCAAAGCCGCAGCCTAACGGACAAAGATAGTTTTGGCCGACGAAGGAGCGCCGAAGCTATCAGTGGTTGAACGAGCCCGGTAAGATTTCAAGCTCCTTGTCTTTTGCTTTTGCGCCCCGTTTCCGTCAGCTCCGAGGTTCAATGTTGCCCCCTGACGTCGGTTTGCCGCAACGGCCCACCGCCCAAGCCCGACGGCTGCCCCTCGAACGCCGGTTCAGCCTCTGGAACCGGGCGCGATGGACACGGCGATGGAATCTTTGTGGACGTCGAGGCCGAGGTAGTGAATGATTGGGTTCATGGGTGTTTGGTCTAGTTATTCTGTTTTCAAGGACCCGACTTCATGCCGGGCGTTTAACCCTGTGGATCGGTCCGCTTCGGCGGATAACCCACGTTTACAACCGAAATCAAACACCCGCTCCGGCTTTCTGTTAAGCCATAAGGTCTAGGCTGCTGGTGCGTTTATGAAATCTGACAATCAAGTAGCAGTTTGGGCGGCTAGCGTTTGGGCGTTGGTTCTCGCGATTGCTCTTACGTATTATTTGATTCGCTCATGGAGACGCGGCAGAGTGACTTTTCCGGCGCGAGTTCCTGCTGGTTTTTCACGAGATGAAAATCCAGGCATGTTTTGGTTTGCGATGACGATCTATTTCGTCTTCGATGGTTTTGCCATTATTTGTGTATTGTTTCGTGGTTATGTTTTACTCAAAGCCGCAGCCTAACGGACAAAGATAGTTTTGGCCGACGAAGGAGCGCCGAAGCTATCGGTGGTTGAACGAGCCCGGTAAGATTTCGAGCTCCTTGTTTTTTCCTTTTGCGCCCTTTTTCCGTCAGCTCCGAGGTGCCGTGTTGCCCCGGCCGTCGGTTTGCCGCAGCGGCCAACCGCCCAAGCCCGACGGCTGCCCCTCGAACGCCGGTTCAGCCTCTGGAACCGAGCGAAAACCTCGATCCTCACCGGAGGTTGCTTTGAATTGGCGGACGGAGAATTAGGTAAACCGTGTAACATGAAACCCATCAAAGAAATCTCATTCAAAACCCGTCTTAAATTCCAAACCCATTTGGAAGCTCGCCAACAAATCTTCGATCACATCGAAAGCTTTTACAATCGCCAGCGCGCTCATAGCGCGCTGGGATTATCGTTCGCCCGTTGACTTCGAAACCCAAAATAACTAACCAAATACCCAACTTCATCGTCCGTTTTTTCGAAGCAAGCCCACCCCCACCGGCAACCCAGGCTGGAACCTCGCGGCGAATTGCCTTCGCTACACCGTAAAGCATCTGTATGTGCTGAGTGAAGGAAAAGGTTGGTCCGTGGTTGTCAAAACAGCAGGCGGAGCGAGGCGAGCAGCGTCAAGATCAGGCACATCCACTCGAACGCTTCCTGATTGAGCCGTTTCAGAATCACCGGTCCGAGCAGTGCGCCGGGAATCATAGGCAGCAGCAGCGCAGCATCCATCAGGAGCGACGCGGGCGTGATCAATCCGAGCTTCAGGCTGAAGGGCACTTTGAAGGCATTGACCAACATGAAAAACCACGCCGCCGTTCCGATGAAGGTCAGCTTTGGCAAACCGATCGCGAGAAAATAAATCATCATGATCGGTCCGGCGGCATTCGCGGTCATGGTGGTGAATCCCGCAAGAACACCGGTGATCGCTCCGATCCACCACGCGTGCGGCATTTGCGAATCGAGTTGGGTCGCGTTCTTCCTCCGCCAGATGTGCAACGTGACCATGGCGAGCAGAATGACGCTGATCAGCCGCGCCATTTGCGCGCTGCTGACTTGATTGACGGCCAGGAAACCGGCGAGTACGCCAACGATGACCCACGGAAACAATTTCCACAGATGCCCCCAGCTGGCGTGTTTGCGGAAGTAAGCCAGCCCGAAAAGATCAGCGCACAACAGGAGCGGCAACAGCGCGCCAGTCGATTCGCGCGCTGGCAGCGCATTGGCAAAGAGCGCGACCGACAACACGCCCAAGCCAGCGATGCCGGTCTTCGACAAGCCGGTGACAAATGCGCCCAACGCCAGCAACACCCATTGACCCCAGGTCAAATCCATTGGCGCCAGCATGCGCGGCCAGCCTGCCGGGTGGCAACGAAAACAGTCAAAACAATGGCCCGGTTTGCAAATTCAGTGTGTTGCGCGCGGCGCTTCGTGAAACGTGAAACGTGAGACGTGAAAAGTCAGGTGCAAATGTGGATGACAATGCAACCGCCATTGGCAACGGTTCTTGTTTCCAAACTCGTCAAATGGGCTGCTTTCGGTAAATTGCCTTGTGCAACTTTTCGACAACAACAAGGCCTTTGGGACTTTGCACGCATTCTTTCGCCGCCATTGGCAACGCCTCCTGCGCATTCGCGAAAAGATATCGTTCAGCGAAGAGGCCTTTCACCTGGTGCTCGCCGGCGGAGTCGGAGTTCTGGGCGGGTGGGTGAATTTATTTTTCTACTACGCCACCGACTCGGTGAAGTACTTGTTCCTGCGGCGTCCCGGCGATCCCGCCGAAATCGCGGAAATGATGAGCGACATGGAACGTCTTGTGACGCCAGCGCTGGGCGGACTTTGTGCCGGCCTGATTCTCTTCTGGGGTTTGCGTCTGGTCGGAGCCCAGCGTTCCAGCAATCTGCTGGAAGTGGTAGTGGCGGGCGACGGCCGGCTCCCTTTTCGCACGGCGATGGTGAAATTTTTCTCTTCCCTCATGAGCATCGGGACCGGCGGCTCGATCGGACGCGAGGGCGGCATCGTGCAACTTTCCGCCACCCTCGCATCGAAGTGGGGGCAGATCGCCAAGTGGCCGCCGTATCGGCTCCGTATGCGGGTCGGATGCGGTGCGGCTTCGGGCATTGCCGCGGCTTACAATGCGCCGATCGCGGGCGCGGTTTTCGCTTCGTTGATTGTGCTGGGAAACTTTTCCATGAACCTGTTTGCGCCACTGGTTTTTTCATCAGTGGTGGCGACAATGG